>JBBPYM010000387.1:0-3795 GCA_038199905.1 Chitinophagales bacterium
ATTAAAAGGCTTTAATTAGTTTGGAGTTTTTAGTTTTTAGTTTGAAGTTCGGAGTTCAAAGTTCGGAGTCAGTTTATAGTTTGTAGGTACTTCATAGGCTTCTAGCTCAAAGCTCAAAGTTTATAGCTTTTTCCAAAAAAAAATTGCCTTAAAAGAATTTCATTATATTAAACTCATCATTTTTATGCATTTCAAAGCAATTACTATGGCTTTGGTATGTATGTCGATGGCAGCAGCGTCATGCAACATCAACCAGAATAGTGCCCAAAAAACAAATACCATGGATAAGAATACTTCAAATATTATTGAACAAAAAACAACGTATGAATCAAACGGCAAAACCTATGATGCTTATGTGACCTATGATGGAAATATCAAGGGTAAAAGACCTGGAATTTTGGTTGTGCCGGAGTGGTGGGGATTAAATGATTATACCCGCAGCCGGGCAAAACAATTGGCCGAATTAGGCTATGCAACAATGGCAGTGGACGTATATGGAGACGGCAAACAAGGAAACACTCCCGAGGAAGCACAAAAACTTGCTTCAACTTATTACAATGATTTCAGCCTAAGCAAAGTAATTTTAAATGCAGCACTCTCCAAGTTTAAAACGTATCCCGAGGTAGATTCCACAGAGATGGGCGCCATTGGATACTGCTTTGGCGGTGCGCTCGTTCTGAACGCGGCAAAACTTGGAATTGACCTGAAAGGAGTTGTTAGTTTCCACGGTGGCTTGCAGGGAGTAACACCGGACAAGAGTAAAATCAAAGCCAAAATACTTGTGTTACATGGAGCGGCTGATGAATTTGAAAATCCGCATGTTGCCCAATTTAAAAAAGAAATGGATTCTGCCGGCGTGGACTATACTTTCAAAGAATACGCGGGAGCAACACATGCATTTTCGAATCCGAATGCAACCGAAGTGGGTAAAAAATTCAATATGCCCATAGCCTACAATGAAGCAGCAGACAAAGCTTCCTGGGAAGACATGAAGAAATTTTTCAAAGATATATTTTAAGATACAGGCCTTGGTACCTGTATAAAACGATCCCTGCAAAAAAACCGGATGTCAATTTCAATCCGGATTCTTTTTATTGTACTGGGATCATTTTTTTTGGAGCAATCCAACAGGACGCGGCCTGTGTTTTTAGAATTAAAACTTACCAATTGTATAGAACAATTCGTATAATTCGTACCTAAAATGCTTCTTTAAACTTTTAGAGTCGTATTCGATCATTCATCCATCATTTCATCATTTATTTAAAATACTCAAATCTCTAATCTGGCAGACTTTAATCCTGATCAATTATCCCTCTTATAAATGATAACCTCCACCATTTACCGCTTGTTTATTTTATAGCAGCATTATTTTTCAATTTCTTATTTTTATACTCTTTAAAAGTTCTAAAAAACAATTATGATATCTAAATCAAAAACGCTGTTTGCATCAATTCTCATTGGTGCAGTGGCTTTTTCATGCAATTCTGGTAGTGATACCAAAAAAGAAAAGATCGTGATAGACACAACAGCCACTGATGGGTACGATCCTGATTTCCAGGTGACGGCTCAATCTTTTGCCGATCTTAAAATTTTAAGATACCAGGTGCCGGGATTTAATCAATTGTCTCTTCAACAAAAACAATTAGCCTATTATTTATCTGAAGCGGCACTTGCCGGCAGGGATATTTTTTACGACCAGAACAGCAAGAATGGCCTGACCATCCGTAAAACGCTTGAAGCAATGTATGGTACGTATTCAGGCGATAAAAAATCACCAGACTGGAAAAAATTTGAAGAATATTGCGGAAGAGTTTGGTTTAGTAATGGGAATCACCACCATTATGGGAATGAGAAATTCTTCCCGGAAGTAAGTACTGAATATTTCAACACTGTTGCCAAGGCAAGTGATTCAACTCTTTTCCCCGTAAATGAAGGAGAAAGTTTTGATGCATTTTTAGCCCGCGTTCAACCCATCATTTATGATCCGAAAGTAGAACCAAAACTGGTGGATTTAAGGGCAAATATTGATAATGTAAAAGCCAGCTCAGTTAATTTCTATGAAGGCGTTACGCAAAAAGAAGTGGAAGATTTTTACGGAAAAATGGATAGCAAAGGAAATCCTCCAATGTGGGGATTGAACAGTAAAGTGGTAAAAGAAAATGGCCAGGTAACAGAGAAAGTCTGGAAGGTTGGCGGTATGTATTCCCCGGCTATTGAAAAAATTGTTTACTGGCTGGAAAAAGCAAGCACCGTGGCAGAGAACGCAGAACAAAAAAAATCCTTGGATTTACTGGCGCAATTTTACAAAACCGGCGACCTGCATACGTTTGATGAATACAGCATTGCCTGGGTAAATGATGTGAACAGCCGCACAGATGTTGTGAACGGATTTATAGAAGTTTACCACGATCCTTTAGGAATTAAAGGAAGTTTTGAAAGTGTTGTTTCGATCAAAGACATGGAAGCAACCAAGCGAATAGAAGCTATTGCAAAAGAAGCACAATGGTTTGAAGATAATTCTCCATTAATGCCGGAGCATAAAAAGAAAAATGTAAAAGGAATTATTGCCAAAGCTATCACAGTTGTGATGGAAGCTGGCTCCACTGCTCCCGCGGGACCTATTGGCATTAACCTTCCAAACAATGACTGGATCCGGAAGGATCATGGATCCAAATCAGTTTCCCTGAGCAACATCGTGCACTCTTATAATATTGATGGAGCTACCAGCGGCATGATCGATGAATTTGGTGTGAGTGATTCAGTAAAAGATCGCATTAAAAAATATGGCGACATTACCTCCGATCTACATACAGATATGCATGAAGCGATCGGTCATGCGTCGGGTCAATTAAATCCTGGTGTAGAAACCCCGGATAAAACACTGAAAACATATGCTTCTACTTTAGAAGAAGCAAGAGCAGACCTTGTTGCCTTGTATTATATGCTTGATCAGAAATTAGTAGATATCGGAGTAATGCCTTCCATTGATGCAGGTAAAGCAGAATACGATTCTTACATGATGAATGGACTAATGACGCAACTTACGCGTATCAAACCAGGAAATAACCTCGAGGAAGCACACATGCGTAACCGTCAGTTAAATGCGATGTGGGTTTACGAAAAAGGTAAGGCTGATAATGTAGTTCAGTTTGTAAAGAAAGACGGCAAAACCTACGTTCAAATAAATGATTATAATAAATTACGTCAATTGTTTGGAGAGTTACTCCGCGAAATCCAGCGCATAAAATCTGAAGGAGATTATACAGCAGGTAAAAACCTGGTTGAAAACTATGGTGTAAAAGTAGATCAGGCACTACATAAAGAAGTTCTGGAAAGATTCAATGCATTAAACATCAAACCATACAAAGGATTTATTCAGCCAAAATATGTACCTGTTATGGATGGAGATAAAATAACCGATGTAAAAATTGAATATCCTACTAACTTCTTCGAACAGATGATGGAGTATGGTAAAAAGTATGCTTTTTTACCAGTGCATAATTAATTGTATTCCCTAAAAAACAATTCATAAAAAAGACCGCAACAGAATGAAATCTGTTGCGGTCTTTTTTTTATTCTTAATATTAAAAAAAACATTTTGCTAACTTAGCAATTCAACGATTCAACAACTTAACAATTTAACCATTTAGCACCCCTTACTTCCCCTGCTTCCTCACATACTTCGTCAAAATAACGATCGTTTGTCCTTCGATCCTGCCTTCTATCTGCTCCACGTTTTCTTCTACGAGACGGATGTTTTTTACAACAGTTCCCATCTTTGCATTAAGTGTTGAA
>JBBPYM010000388.1:0-4335 GCA_038199905.1 Chitinophagales bacterium
CCTGGCGCATGGCATCCTGTTTGCCTTCGGACAGACTGTTATAGTAAGTTATCTGCTGTGTGAAGTCTTTCCTTAATGCTTTGGAAATTTTATCAGAAAGTTTTGTATCACCTGCCTTATATGACGCCTCAAGAAATTTGAGGGTATAATAGTTATGCCGGTTATCCTTGCTAACCATCGCGTATGGGTGGTTCTCTTCCAGGATATTCTGATCGGCTTTAGCAAGCACTTTTTTAGCCTCATCTTTCCGGTTCTCTTCAGCCAGGCTGGAAGCAGCTTCGGCATAAGCCATACGAATGGTATTCAGGTGCAGCCTGTTTTGTTCATCAAAATAAACTCCTTTGATATTGGCGCCGCCAAAACCAAATTTATTCATTAGCTTATCTACCATCCAGTCTGTATTGATTCCTGTATTATTCTTCACAGGAACTAACCGGAAGCTAAGACCATCTTTGCGCAGGTATTTTTCAAAACCAAGTTCAGAACCTGAATATGGTGCAGTGAAATAGATAGGGCGCTTCCATTTGTTCGCGGCAATTATACTCAATATCGCCAGATCATTTTTCATGATATAATTCTTCTTTTCAGGAATGTCGATGATAACCTGGTTTACAACAGAGTCAGCCGGATTTACGGTTTTGTTGGCCCTTACCATTGCTTCATCAACATCGATCTTGAATTTTTTAGTTGGGATGAAATTGATACTTTCTCCACTCTGCAGTGCAACTTTCATTGCCGGAAGATCACTTCCCACAACATTCTTCATCACATCGTATAAGTCAAATGCTGCATTAGGATTTACATCCGGTCTTGGATTGTACACCACATAATCTCGATTACGGCCTTGTATCTGTTCGGGTGTAAGTATCACATCTATTGGAGCACTCTCATTTACTTTGTATCGCATCTGGTTAATGTACCAGTCAATGCCCAACAGGCTGTTGTTGATAACGCGGATGTCTGGACGAATTCCTTCAACTTCCTGCGCATACCATAGCGGGTAAGTATCATTATCACCGAAAGTGAACAGTATTGCATTGGGTGCACAACTTTCAAGATAATCTTTTGCCAGATCCCTTGCCAGCACTTTTTTACTACGGTCATGGTCATCCCATTCCTGGAAACCCATCAGCACCGGCACCGCCAGCAAACATAAGAACGCCGCGAGGTAGTTCGACGTGGCATCAGGCATTTTTTTGCGGAACCACTCTTTCACTTGCAATACACCAAGACCTATCCATATCGCGAAGGCATAAAAAGATCCAACGTAGGCATAATCACGCTCACGTGGCTGGTTGCCTGCCTGGTTAAGGTACAATACGATGGCGAAACCTGTAAAGAAGAACAGCAACGCGGTTACCAGGAAGTCTTTGTAATTCTTATTATAATGGTATACCGCGCCTATAATACCGAGGATAAAAGGTAGCAGGAACAGCTTATTATTGGCTTTGTTGTGTTTAATGCTATCCGGCATTTTCGACTGATCGCCAAGCCGCAGGTTGTCAAAGAATGGGATACCCGTTAGCCAGTTACCATCTCTGACATTGCCAGGACCAAAGCCCTGGATATCGTTTTGTTTCCCTGCGAAGTTCCACATGAAATAACGCAGGTACATCCAGTTTAGCTGGTAAGTAAAAAAGAACTCCATGTTATTAACTTGCGACGGTCTTTCACCATCAGCGAGGCCGAGCCATTCCTTGTAAAAATCTGCATGCCCCTGGTCGTTGCTAGCATCCCACACACGCGGGAACAACATCATGTCTTCTGATGCATACTGGGGAGTGACATCTTTTCCAACTTCCTCATATTTCTTATCACCTTTTGAATACTTAGGTGCAGTGTCTTTGTATTCAGTAGGTTGAGCGGTGAAAACCTGGCCATATAATAGCGGAAAGTCACCATACTGATCACGGCCAAGATAACCCACCAGTGAGTTTGGATTGTCAACATTATACATGTCGATCGTTGGGTTAGCATTCGACCTTATCATGGTTGTGAGATATGTTGAATAACCCAACAACATGAAAGCAATGCTCCATAAGCCCAGCCTGACTATCGGTCCCATCTTCCTGTAAACCGTTGTAAGCAGGTAAACCAATATTCCAAGGCCGATCAACAATCCTACAAAACCACCACCAGAACTAATGAATGGAAAGGTCAGCAGGAAAAGAAAAGCAACAAGCCATACGGTTATTGGTGTAACCTTTATAGTTGTTGATTGGAACAATCTCAAGCCAATATAAATCAACGCGCCAAGTAACACAAAATAAAAAGTAAAACCGGAGAAGAAAGGGAGTCCTAAATTGTTTACAAACCAGATATCGAATTTGCCAGCGCCTTCAACTGTGTACTGTATCACTACTTTCTGCACGAAACCGGTGATTATACAACCCACCAGAAAGGCCCAGAAAATGCCCCATGGAGTAGTCTTAAATCTTTTGAAGTAATAGATCATTACAATCGCTGGTATCGTAAGGAGATTTAATAAGTGAACGCCGATGGAAAGTCCCATCATAAAGAATATAAGGATGATCCATTTGTCGGCACCCGGCTGATCGGCGGTATGTTCCCATTTCAACATCGCCCAGAAAACAAGAGCCGTGAAGAGAGACGACATTGCATATACTTCGCCTTCTACGGCGCTGAACCAGAAGGAATCACTAAAGGTGTATGCCAGGGCACCTACTACACCCGCGCTCATGATGCTGAATAATTGGCTGCTATCAGGTGTTTCGCCCGCTTTGACAACGATCTTACGTGCAAAATGCGTGATGGTCCAGAAGAGGAACAAGATAGTGAAACCGCTGCACAACGCACTTAACAGGTTCACCGCTTTTGCGGGATTATCACCTCCAAATAATACAATAAATATTCTGCCGAGTATAACGAAAAGCGGTGCTCCGGGAGGGTGGGGCACCTGCATTTTAAAAGTACTGGAAATGAATTCACCAGCATCCCAAAGGCTGGCGGTAGCTTCCATAGTAAGGATATATACCGTACAGGCGATCGCACACACTACCCAGCCGGTAATATTGTTCACTTTCTTAAAATTCATATCGGGTTGCTTTTTTAAAACTTGGCAAATATAAAGGTATGGGACATATCTTCATAAGGTAAGTTGGGATTTAAGCTTTTATTTGGTAGGAGGGTCTGTTTTGGGTAATTTTTAACATCAGCTTACGGTCTGTGGTCTGGGGCTTTTTTGCGTAGCAGACCGTAAGTTAGGAGAAGCGGGCTAACATTACTTGATGAAATCATTCAAAATAAATACGGACCGTTTGGTAGTAAAGCCTGTTTTGAAGGTAGTTATTCTGAGATTGTTCCATAAAGCCATGAAGACCGAAAAGGCCGGCTGCGTTGCCTTTATTTATTGCTATTTCCAGATAACCGGCGGAGTTGAAGAGCGCCAGTTTTTCCCCTTCTGTTACATCTGCATAGGTTTCGCTGATCTTATCAATAACTTCATCCCGCTTGAAAACAATGCTGAAATGCCTGCCTTTGCGTTGTTCCTCAAATTCTTCGCGGTGAATGTTTACTATGACGTTTTCAAAATTGTCGATAAAGATGATCTGTCCCTCAATCCAGTTTTCACCCAGTAAGGGTCTCAGGTGATTTTTTTCTATGATAGGCAGATCAGGCTCACCAATCTGCGACATAGAGATACCCTTCGAAATATCATCGATCGCCTTGCCAAAGACCTGCGCGCAGTACAAAGTGTTCTTAATGTTTGTCTTATTTAATGGAAGCCCGATCACCAGTTCAGGTTTTTCTTCCAGGATCATGGTGATCAGTCCATTGTCTGCACAAAGGATGTACTGGTTTTTATGAAAGGCGAGCAGTAAATTTTCCGGCTTTTTTTCAAAGAGATTTACAAGAATAATATGATAGGTAAATTCAGGAAAATTACGGATCGCATTCCGGCAAACATAGGCAGACTGCGGATAATTGAAGGGAGTGAGCTGGTGGGTAATGTCTATAATATTAAACAGTGGGTTTACCTGCAAAAGCTGGCCCTTTACTGCACCTACGAGGTAATCCTGCTGACCTATATCGGATGTGAGGGTAAGTAATGCCATTTTGAACTGTAAGCTATCAGCTATTGGCTGTCAGCCCTAAGGCTTCAGCAATTACAGGTAGCTTTTTATAAAAGGTCTATTTTTAAAATTGTTAGAAAATAGCAAGAACAGGCCGTAACTATTTCACCAGTTTGCCATCTTTTAAATAAAATTTCTTTACCAGTTTATCCGCAAGCGACGGAAAAAAGCGGTTTAGAAAAACGGTGCGCAAGCCTGTAAAAGTCAGCATCAGCGTGCGTTTGTGCTTTTCGATGGCAAC
>JBBPYM010000389.1:0-2937 GCA_038199905.1 Chitinophagales bacterium
ATCCTTTACAAAGAGCATTATATTGCTATCCCTACCAGGAACTTTATAGGGCCCACGGATTTAGGTAAAAAAATTCGGTATGAATGGAAAATCAATAAAGAATGGAATCACCTGGAGGTTGCAACTTTAAAAGAAAACAAGCCAATGCTATCGGACAGCATCGAAGAATTTATTTTTGAACATTATTACGGCTACACGAGAATAACTGATCGGCTCTCACAAGAATACAAAGTTGATCATCCGCGATGGCTGGTCAATAAAGTGCTTAATCATTCCATTGATTGTGATTTCGAATCAATGTATGGCAAAGGTTTTTCTTTTTTAAGTACTGCTCAGCCTGATTCTGTTATTGTTGCTGAGGGATCAGCGGTTACGGTAAAATGGAAGCGTACGGCGTTCTGATTTTTTCTTCAGACACTTTCACCCATTCACCTTCACAACAACCTTTCCCATGCTTTCACCTTTTTGAAAAAGCCTGATGGCGCTGTGCATATCTTCAAAATCAAAAACATGACCGATATGCGGAGGCTCCAGTTGTAGCGCGATCAACGCATCAAGCATTTCGTGCATCATATCTGTTTGCTCATACAGGTAGATAAGGTTGAATCCCATCAGCGACTTGTTTTGAGTGGGTAAACGCAAGGGGTCTATTTTTGGGCGCTTAAGATATTTCCAGATAAGCTTTCCGAAATTCGGCGTATAACCATGACTGCTAAAACTGGCGCTGCCATATACGATCATTCTTCCCATAGATGCCATCGCTTTCCAGCCTTGCATAAGGATTTTTCCGCCGATACATTCCATAACGATATTTAAAGGCCTTCCATCTAAAAGTTTTTTAAGCTTCTCATAGAAATCCTCGTCACGGACAATAACAGCATCATACCTTTCATCTTTCAATAAAAAATCAACCTTTTTTTGGTTGCCCACCGTGCCAATTGTATAAGCGTTGTATTTTTTACATATCCGATTGGCCATTATACCTACACCGCCAGCAGCGCTATGGATGAGTACCGTCATTTTTTGCTGCAGGTTACCTAGTACGGTCAATGCATAATATGCGGTAAGTCCCTGTACCAGGAAGCCAGCTCCCTGTTCGAAGCTCCAGTTCGCGGGAAGAGGAAGAACATATCGATGGTGAATATTGATGTGTGAGACATAACCGCCGAACTTGGTGGCTCCCATCACTTTGTCGCCTACTTTCCATGATGGCACGGCTGACCCTACCGCTATAATTTCTCCTGAAAATTCAAGTCCTGGTATCAGTGGGCCGGGAGGAGTGGCGCTATACAATCCCTGCATGGCAAAGATGTCCGCGAAATTAAGCCCTATTGCTTTTACCACCACGCAGACCTCATCAGGCGCAGGCTGCCTGAGCTCTTCAGTTTCAAGTTGCAATCTTTTTATGGAACCAGTTTTTGGCATGCGGTACACCTGGCGTTCACTCATGGTTTTTCTTTCTTTATTTCAATGCTACAATGTAATTCTTTCTTTCCACTGCTCGCAGGTGGATAAAAATTAAGTCGTTAAGAGATTTCTCATGAAGTAAGGACAGCTTAACTTTACAAAAATCGAAAATTATGAAAGCATTTCTAGGGATGGGACTACTGGGGTCAAATTTTGTAAAAGCTATGTTGAAAAAGGGCGAAACGGTGCAGGTTTGGAACCGCACTGCAGCTAAAGCAACCGCACTGGAGGCTGATGGTGCCAAGGCGTTCGGAACCGCTGAGGAAGCTGTTAAAAACGCTCACGTAATTCATCTAACGCTTAAGGATGATGCCTCTGTGGATGAGGTGCTTGAAACGGCAAGCAAAGGTTTCCAAGAGGGAGTTATAATCATTGATCATACCACAACTTCTGCAGCAGGAGCCGTTCAAAGGACAGCAGCCTGGAAGGAGAAAGGTTTCACCTACGTTCATGCTCCCGTTTTTATGGGACCGTCAAACGCACTGGAAAGTACCGGTTCCATGCTTGTATCGGGTGACCAGGAGGTTATAGCAAAGTTGCAGCCTGAGTTATCAAAGATGACCGGCAAGTTGCTAAATTTCGGTCCGGAAGTGGGAAAAGCGGCAGGGATCAAACTGACGGGAAATTTATTTTTGTTAAGTCTTACTGCCGGACTCTCAGACGCACTGGCGCTTGCCAAGGTGCATGGTATCAAGGCCGGTGAGATTCTTAATCTTTTTAGTGACTGGAACCCTGGAGCCGCGGTACCCAACAGGTTGAAAAAGCTTACAGAAGGCAAGTTTGATGAACCGTCATGGGAACTGAACATGGCGCGTAAAGACGCGGGTTTAATGATCTCCGCTGCCGAAGCTCAGGGCGTCAGCCTGGCTATCATTCCTGCCATTGCAGCGGTTATGGATCAATGGATCTCCAAAGGTCATGGTAATGATGACTGGAGTGTTATTGCCAAGGACAATATTTGAGTGATAGAAGATTATTGCACACGAATGAGTAGTTATTTAAAATCTGTTGGCTGAAATTTTGTTAACCACAAGGAACACAAGGAAGGCACAAGGGGCACAAGGAGAACTTGACGACTTACAATTTAGCTCACTTTAAAAGTTAATAAAAGGGTTCCTCTGAATACTATAAAACGCTCCTTCTGCCTCTTGTGCCTCCTTTGTGCCCTTGGTGGTTAAATCGATTTCGAAGCAAAGCGCTTAGTTAGCCTTTATAGCCCAGGGCATCTTTTTTAACCACAAACACAAAGGGTACAATGGTCTTTTGAGAAAATATTGACAGTTAGCCGCAAAGTGTTTTGCACGAAAAACCAGTGTTGCTAACGGCATACAAAAAATTATTCCTGTTTTCAGCATATTTCAGCTTTAACTCGTTACTTTAGGCTTACACCTTTATTCAGGATTAACAGGATAATTATGAAACTCAAAAGAAATTTACTCGGCGGGCTTGTTGGTGCACTTGCATTAAATG
>JBBPYM010000390.1:0-12551 GCA_038199905.1 Chitinophagales bacterium
ATATACTGAATAATGCCTGTACTAATTTTAATAATAACTTCATGAAGTAGTGCTGAAAATTGAGGTGAAAATTATGATTTGTGGGTTGAATTACCTAAAGATAGCTGTCAGCTATCGGCTGTCAGCTATCAGCCGTTGGCTTTTGGCGCCCGGGTGCTGGCTTTTTGATGGGGGAATGTGGTGGCAATGCTGGAACAACTGTGAGGTCTTCTGAAAATCTCATGGTTTGAAAATCGTGGTTTTTGATGTAGAACGTCAACCTCACGGTTAATGATTCCTCCCGGCTGACTAAAAAGGGACTGTAACCGAATTTATAAAATCGGGGTCCACCTGTGGGCTTTAAAATGCGAAATATTTTTAGAATAGAACCTTTTTAGTCAGCACCGACAGGTGGTAGAAAGGTACAAAATAGCGACAATAAATTCTGGGGTGACAAAAAGAGCGGCAAACAAATTAAGAGGATAGCACAATATCCCTTCCAATGGAGCGGACGTTTCGCTCATGGGGCGAAACGGGGGTGGGTCCACGCGGCGAGGTGTCTCGGAACTTGTGAATGGTGCTTCTCTATCAGCGTTTTTAGGCGTAATACTTAACTGTTGGCAAACAACACCCACCCCGTTTGGCCTACGGCTCAAACGTCCCCTCCAAGGAGGAGATAGGCCACCAGCCTCACTTTTAGGGTAATCTATGTTTGTCTTCTCTTGATTTTGAGATCTTGAGAACATCTTACGGGCTGCTCAATTGGGTTAGTGCCATTACTCCTTAAAAAGACGCCAGACTTCTTATTAGCCTTTTTAATCACCCCCAGAATACCGACAATTTCTTTTACTACCCACCACTCGTTCCGCCGGAACGCTGAAACCACCACCGTCTACCCCACCCAATTATTTTTACCTAATGATCTGCAAATTAATTATTTTTAACACCTCCGCTTTCCTGTGACTAACTGCAACATTTTTCCCTTTTACTAATAACCAGAACATCTTCAAACATATGAGCAAAAATTTTACACGCTACGGGCTAAACCGCCTGGCTATCTTCCTGGCTATTGCAATACCACAGTTTTTATCGGCTCAAATAATAACTTTCTCGCCGGCCGCGGGACGGGTGGGAACAACAGTAACCATCACAGGAACGGATTTTAACTCCACCGCTGCCAATAACGCTGTTTATTTTGGCGCCGTGAGAGCAGCTGTAGTATCGGCCACAGCCACACAGCTTGTTGTTACCGTGCCAGCAGGAACCACTTACAAGCCGCTGTCCGTTACAACAGGTGGAAAAACCGTTTACAGCACAACGCCTTTCATTAACACATTTGGTTGCTCAACAGATTTAATTAGTTCCTCTCTAGGCGAGAAAATAAACTTCTCAGCTGGGTATTTCTCATCTCCTATCAGTGTAGCAATAGCAGATCTTGACGGCGATGGAAAACCAGAGATCATCATCACCGACCAGGACTATGACATGATCTCCGTATTCCGCAACACGAGTACTCATTCAACCTTAAATAATACCTCCTTCGCAGCTCCCGTCAATTTTGAAACAGGAGACGGTCCTGCAGGAATAGCAATCGGAGACATCGATGGCGATGGCAAACCTGATATTGCTGTAACAAACAACATCAGCAGCACTGTTTCAGTTTTCCGTAACACCAGCAGTCGTGGCATAATAGATGCATCAACACTGGCACCGCAGGTATCCCTACCAACAAGCACCGGCCCTGCAGACAATGCGGGAACAGCCAACATCAGCATGGGTGACCTTGACGGCGATGGCAGACCTGAGATTGCCGTTACCAATACTGAAAAAAATACAGTGTCGGTTTTCAGGAATACCAGCGTCGCCGGCGTTATCAATTCGGGTTCCTTTTTAGCAAAAACAGATCTCACCACTGGCGACGATCCACTGGGATTAGTAATGGCCGATTTCGACGGCGACAAAAAAGCCGACATCGCTTTTAACAACGCAAGCAGTGGAAATTTTTCTATCTACAGGAATATGTATGTCTCTGGAGCGGTAAATGAATCATCCTTTGCAGCAAGGGCTAATTTCAGTACCGAACTTTTCAGTCCTACTGTTAGCATCACAGCAGGTGACTTAAACAATGATTCCAAACCCGAAGTGATCGTTTCCAACATCCTCGGCAATTCAATTTCCATTTATCAAAACAGTTCCTCAGCAGGGTTCTTATCATTTGGCAGCAGGGTAAATTTTTCAACACCGACAAACCCGGTCAATGCGGTTATAAGCGATATGAACGGTGACGGCAAGCCAGACATTGCTGTTATGAGTTACGATTATTCAGCATCCAATAGCAATAGCAACCCATTGTCACTTTATACCAGCAATATGGCAAATAATGTGACCGGACCAACAATTACCAGCTCGTTCTTCAAATCAAAGGTGGATTTTATCGCCGGCGGTTCAACCGGTGTTTTAGGCATTGGGGATCTTGATGCAGATGGAAAGCCGGATTTTGCCATTCCCAATTACACTTCCGACCTGGTTTCGGTATATAAAAACACCTCGTCAATCTTTAACGCGCTCCCGCCTGCCACCGTTAATGGCCTAAACAGCGCCTGCGATGATGGCGTTTGGAAAAATCTTTACGATCCTTTCATCTCAAACCGCATTATCTGTTCCGTAAGGGATAATGGCAACAACCTTGGAAGCATCAATGCAAGAGTGTATGTAGATGCTGCGCCGGTAAATTATAACGGTACTTATCTAATGGCAAGGCATTTCCTGATTACACCAACCGACCAGCCTGTTACACCGGTAAACATTCGCTTATACTTCACCGTTGCTGAATTTAATGCATTGAAGGCGCTTGACAGCAGGCTTGCAAGCCCTGGGAATTTAAGCATCACCAAGTACCAGGGTCCAACGGAAGATGGCTTATTTAACCCTTCGGATGCAAGCGCATTAACCATCATTCCATCCTCCTCCGTTGTATTCGGAACGGCTTTTGGTGGTTACTATGCAGATTTCGTGGTGAGTGGACTTTCAGAGTTCTGGTTAAACGCGGGAACGATCGTTTTACCGGTTGAGCTATTGTATTTTAAAGCGGAAAAGCTCACTGAATCGGTGCTTTTGCAGTGGAGCACGGCATCAGAAACCAACAACGATTACTTTACCGTTGAACGCAGCGATGATGGTATAAATTTTTCCAACCTGGCGACGGTCAGGGCTGCTGAGCCTTCCGCGCAACAACGGAATTATGAGATTAAAGATCCGGCGCCGCTTAGCGGGTTGAATTATTACCGGCTTAAGCAAACAGATAAGGATGGCAAATCTTCTTATTCTGCCATTAAGATCGTTGACTGGGAGGGACAATCAGTCACGAGGGTAACGATCTCTCCGCTACCTGTTAAGAGCACAGCAACTGTGAGCTTCCTTGCAAAAACAGGTATAAACAAACTGGTCGTTTATAATGCACAAGGGGCGGCAGTTCAAACCTATACCATAAATCGAACAGCTAATGGTAATGCGCAACTGACGATTCAGAAAGGTGGGCTGGCCCCAGGCATGTATTTCTACAAGATCTTTAATACTAACAAGCTATTGCATACTGGCAAACTTGTGATAGAGTAGTTTTTCCAGGCAGGTGAAAACTACCCATACAGGAAGATTATAAGGAGCACCAGTAAATGCATGTTGCTCCTTAAAATCTTCCTACATTTTGAGGCTAAAAAACGCTCACGTAAAGGCCATAAAAAGTGTAAATTTGCCGCTCGTATGGAACAATTAAAATCAGTTGCATTTCACACATTGGGTTGTAAACTTAACTTTTCGGAAACCTCCGCCTTGTCCAGGCTGATGGAAAACGAGGGGTTTGAAAAGAAGGATTTTGAAGGAATGGCAGATGTGTACGTGATAAATACCTGCTCGGTTACAGACAATGCAGACAAAGAGTGCCGTCATCTCGTAAGGCGCATTCAACGCAAGGCCCCGGAGAGTCTCGTGGTAATTACAGGTTGTTATGCCCAGTTAAAATCAAAAGAAATAGCACAAATACCCGGTGTTGACCTTGTATTGGGTGCAGCAGAAAAATTTAATATCGCACAACATATTCGGGAGCTTTCAAAAGGAGATTCCACAAAGGTTTGCAGTTGTGATATTGAGGAGATCTACGGCTTTAATGCTTCCTATTCCCTAAATGACCGCACACGTTCTTTTCTGAAGGTACAGGATGGCTGTGATTACAACTGTTCTTTTTGCACCATACCGATGGCAAGAGGCAAAAGCAGGAGTGACACCATTAGCAATGCAATCTCCAACGCGGTTGAATTGTCGAAAAATGGGGTTAAGGAGATAGTACTTACCGGCGTAAACCTGGGCGACTTTGGCAAAGGCCCTGACGGCAACAAGAAACACGACGAAACATTTCTTGAACTAATAAAGGCACTTGACGAGGTTGAAGGCATTGAACGCTACAGGATATCATCCATTGAGCCTAACCTGCTTTCAACTGAAGTAATAGATTTTGTCGCCAGCAGTAACAAGTTCATGCCACATTTTCATATCCCGCTTCAAAGCGGCAGTGACAATGTTCTCCGTTTAATGAGAAGGCGCTATCGCAGCGAATTGTATGCCGAGAAAGTGCAGTACATTAAATCGGTCATGCCCTTTTGCGCGATTGGCGTGGACGTGATCGTCGGTTTCCCTGGAGAGACAGCAGAAGATTTCGAAACGACTTTTAAGTTTCTGCATGACCTGGATATCTCTTACCTGCATGTTTTTACCTATTCGGAAAGAGACAACACGCAAGCCCTTGAAATTAAACCGGCAGTGCAGGCAAACATCCGACACGAACGAAACAAAACCCTGCGTAACCTCAGTTACATGAAGATGCGCCACTTTACATCCCTGCATGAAGGACAAACAAGAAAGGTATTATTTGAGGGGCACAATAAAAACAGTATCATGGAAGGCTATACCGATAATTATATCAAGATAACTACGCCTTTACGTGGAGAATGGGTTAACCAGGTTGTTGACTGGAAAATTTAATTTATGAACGGACAAAACCGAAAAGATATTTATCCCGGCCTGGAAGTTGACATCATCCAAAAACAAGACCAGCGTACTGGCAACCGGACCAGGGGTTTTGTAAAGAATCTGTTGACTAGCGCGCCCTATCACTCCCGGGGAATTAAAGTAAGACTGGAAGATGGTGAGGTTGGAAGGGTGATAGAGATTATTGATCCGGAAGATGATTAAATCAGATATTTTTTTTTAACCGCAGGGTTTAATCCTGCGGTTAAAAAAATTAAACTACTGTTCTTTCTTTTTCGTATTCTCATCATCATTAATGAACTCTTCCTGGTTCGTGGAACTGATATCTTTCTCTGTTACATTCGTCAGCTCTTTGTTTGGATCTTTTTTATCATGCAAAATGGAACTGTCTTCCTGTCCTTCGCGAACTTCATTTCCGGAATGATCCTTGGTCTTTTTTGTGTCTTTTGGATTATTGTTTTGTTGATCCATAAAAATTGCTTTTAACTAATTCAGCACTATTGCTTGATCAATGGCATCAAAAGATCGGCCACCAACTGGTTGCCCTTTTCATTCAGGTGCACCCTGTCGGTAGTAAGGATGCCTGATTCTTTGTTGTCCGGGTTGTTTTTTAGATTATATTCAAGAAAGGCTTTCCTCAGGTCGCAAAGTGGCAGGCTATTCCTTTTGGCAATGTCGCGGATGATCTGCGAATACTTATTCATGTCACCGTCCTGCTGGTTGGAGAAATCCGTTTTCTCACCAATGGTGGCAGGTGTACATAATATCACTTTAATATTTCTTTCTTTTAATTTTTTGATGATGGCTTCATAAAATTTGGGGAACTTATCAGGATCAGTGCCGGTGCCGGAAGAAGCTTTATGCCACACATCGTTTACTCCAACATAAATCACCACAACATCAGGATTTTTTGCCAGCACATCCTCTTCCATCCTGAGGTAAAGATCGTACACTTTGTTGCCGCCAATCCCCGCTCCTATGAGTTCATACTGGCCTTTAGCAGTTTTTTCAAGTTCCTCTTTCATTTTGGTGATAAAACCAGTTGGCCCAACACCTGCCTGGGTTATAGAATCGCCAAAAAATACAACGCGCCTGGACTTTTGAAATGTCATAGAAAGCAATAATTGAAGAATTACAAATCCCGCTAAAACCATTTTTAGTTTTTTCATATAGTATTTACAATTGGCGTTTAAATTTATGTTTGGGTGAGCCTCGTGTCATTCACATTTTTTCCTGGCAACATTTGTCACCATCACAGATTTTTCAGGGGGCGCATCATACATCAAGCAGGTTATACAGTTATTTGGTTTCAGTGTATCCTGGATGTTGAAGTACATATCTTCGCCCTTTGACCATTTTCCGATTTCGCATGTATTGCTGATGTTAAGCACATTATTGTAAATGCCATGACCGCCGACGTCCTTCCATCCGTACGAGCCAACGCTATCTTTGTTAAGCACCTGTACTACAAAACTGGCGCAGCTTATCCTGATCACTTTTGCTTTCAGGCATTTATTTTCCTTTTTAGTGCATACAAAAGCAAAAAAAGGTAAAACAACTAATATCAACAGATTTCTTTTAACTGGCATGGTAAACTGAAATTAAAGAATGTCTTTGAATCAGCCCGAATTTATCAAAGCAGCCAATGTTTTTAACTTGAAGGTGCCCGTTTGCTAAATCACCATTAAACTACATCCCCGGATATCGCTGTTATCCATGCGGCCCAGCACCTCAAAACCACCGTCAGCGGTTAGTCTTCCTACATCGTCTGTTGCAATGAATGAACAGGAATTAATATTTGCCAGGTCGATTACATTGATAATTCCGCTTCGTGAGCTGGAAGCTCGTGTTTGTACTATTTCCAGGGGATTATCTTCTTCACGCAGCAGCACCCTCATCCAGGGAGGACAATAAAAAATCCCGTCACTTTTGGAATATGCCTGCGACAGCAGTTCTGTCATGCCATATTCTGAATGGACCTGCTTTACCCCAAGCCTCTCCCGCAGGACCGCGTGGACCTGCTGCCTGGTCATCTCCTCTCGCCTGCCCTTCATGCCCCCTGTTTCCATAACTATAGTATGCTCCAGGGAAAGAGTATGCTGCCCGGCGAAATCCAGTAGCGCGAACGTAACCCCTATTAACAGCGTTTTCTGGTTATTTCTTTCCAGTTCCTGTAAAACCTTTGCCAGGGAATCAAACTCATCCAGGTAAAAGCCGCTCTGACGATGATGGCTTTGCCGGATAAGTTCATCTACCATAAAAGTTAACGAAGAATTGCCCCGCTCCAGGTAGGATGGCAGTAGCCCTATAACACAGTAATCGCGGGGATCTCCATAAAAAATATCAAAAGCTTGTAGAAAACTTCTTTTATAAAGTGCAATATCCTTTACAAAATGGTGGCTGGTAGTATTTTTTGTAGTACCGCTGCTTTGAAATACTGTTTCGGGTGAAAAATTCGTTGACTTAACGGAATGTGATTTAAAGAAAGCTATCGGCAGAAAGGGGATATCTTTTATGGCATAAACGTTTGCAGGCGTTAATTGTAAAATTTCTGCGAACTGCCGGTAAACTTCATTGTTATCATACTGAAAACGAAAAACTTCCAAAGCTATCGTTTCAAAATTATTTTCATTTATTGAGAAAATTTTATGATTCAATAATTCGCCCATGTTAGGTAAATACCTTCGTATCTGTTAAATTTGATAATAATATCGTCTTTGTATGAAAGTAAAAATTCTAATTGCTTTTATTGCCGCCTTTGTGATAATAGCCTGTAATAAAGATAATTACCAAACTCGCCCCAGCCTAAAATTAAGAAGCATTAGCGGCAATATTCTGCCTGTCGGGGGAATCCTTAACATTTCGCTGGAATATACTGACAAAGAAGGTGACCTGAGCGGAGATACATTGCTTTCTATCAGGAATCGCTTGAACCGCCGGCCTATCCCTCCCGCTACGGCAAGTCCTGATACACTTCACAATTCTATTCCCACATTTCCTAAAGAGATGAAAGGACAATTTCAAGTTCAACTTCCCTGGCAATACCTTCATCAAAGTGATATCGAAAATGATACCATCGTGCTTAAGTTTGTCGCGAAAGACAATGGCGGCCATATCAGCGATACTATTACCACCGGAAAAATAGTGATTCTGAAACGATAAGTTTTCCTGCTTACAACAACTCCAAGCTGCCAGCACGTAATATTCCGGGATCCTGAGGTAGCAAGGTCAAATATATGCTAACCCGCATTTTCAATTTTTTTGTTTTCAGCAGTTTATACATCGCGTTGTGTGCTGTGATGATGGTTCACCAGACCAATCAGCTACTACGCCTGGATTACAAGTTCCATGAATATTTTCTGTTCGTTTTTTTCTCAACAGTCTGCAGTTATAATTTCCATTGGTATCTTACCCCGTTGACCCCAACTGAAAAACTTCGGGTTCATTGGACGCAGCAACATAAAATATTACACCTGGCATTCTTTGTTGCCGGACTTGCAGGCTCCGTTATCTACGTATTTTACTTTACCAGTCACTTGTTTTGGATGGCCCTGTCTGTGTTACTGACTTTCCTTTATTCTGCGCCAAAGATACCTATTGCGCCATTTAGTTTGCTAAAGAAGATGGCTGTAGGCAAAACGCTCTTTCTATCCTTTGTATGGATGTATGTGACGACCTTTTTACCAGTAATATTCTCAGGCAAAAACTGGCAGCCAGCGGATATCCTGTTCTGCAGCAGCCGTTTCTTCCTAATATATTCCATCTGTATCCTTTTCGATTTCCGTGACAGGGAAAACGATAAAAAAGAAGGCATCATCAGTTTGATAACTTACCTGAGCAACAAGGGCATTCAGATTTTATTTTTCAGTTGCATTGTGCTGTTTGGCATTAGCACGATTGCATTGTATTATAATGGTTTGTCTTTATTGGTAGTTTTAATGTTGCTGACCCCTGGACTAATTACAGCTATCCTGTATAAATACGCTACCGGGAATTTTTCCGATTATTTATACTACTTCGTGTTAGACGGTTTAATGATGTTTTCTGCATTATTAACGGCATTCGTCTCATTTTAATTATTTTTGAAGTTTTAAAGTTCAATTATGGCAAAACAGCTCAAACCGAAAGAAATAGCAAAACCTCCAGTTCTGACGAAAGAATCCTTCCAGTTTTTTATCGATTATATTAACAATGCTTCACCTGTAGGTTTCGAGAGCAGCGGCCAAAAACTATGGCTTAATTACCTGAAACCTTATATCGACAGCAGTTTTACTGATCCCTATGGTACAGCAGTTGGTGTAATCAATCCAAAAAATCCCTTCAAAATTGTTATCGAGGCCCATGCCGATGAAATCAGTTGGTTTGTCAATTATATAAGTCCCGAGGGCCTGCTGTATATGAAGCGAAACGGGGGTGTGGATCACCAGATAGCACCAAGCCAAAGGGTTTTTGTGCATGGAAAGAAAGGCCCGGTAAAAGCAGTGTTCGGATGGCCGGCCATTCATACAAGGCTTGGCAATCCCGATGCAAAAGAGCAATCACCCAAAGTAGACAACCTGTTTCTTGATTGTGGCGCAAGAAATAAAAAAGAAGTAGAGGACCTGGGTATTCATATAGGCTCGGTTGTTACTTACCAGGATGGTTTTGATGAACTGGCAAATGACTATTATGTAGGTCGCGCATTCGACAACCGGGTGGGCGGATTTATGATCGCTGAAGTTGCCCGTTTATTAAAAGAAAATAAAAAGAAACTTTCCTGCGGTTTGTACATTGTAAACGCCGTGCAGGAAGAAGTTGGTTTGAGAGGCGCCGAAATGATTGCTAGAAGAATAAAACCAAATATCGCTATCGTAACAGATGTTACGCATGACACTTCTACCCCGATGATCAACAAGATCATAGAGGGTGATGTAGCCTGCGGTAAAGGGCCAAGCCTGGCGTATGGGCCCGCTGTGCATAACAAACTGCTTGACCTGGTACAGGATATTGCAGCAAAAAATACCATTCCGATCCAGATGCGTACGGTGAGCCGCAGCACCGGCACAGATACCGATGCTTTCGCTTATGCCCACGAGGGATGCCCATCTGTGCTTATTTCTATTCCCCTACGTTACATGCATACAACTGTTGAAATGATTCATAAAAGTGACATAGAGAATACCATCCGTTTGATTTATGAATCTGTGCTGAACATCGGGCCTCAAACCAATATGAGTTATTTTTAGAGCTGCGATCATATTTAAACATTGCGTCATTTTAACGCAACCCATTGCTGTCAGACAAGTATAACAATAAAGATAATTAATACAATCCCGGGACTAACAATATCAATTTTTATTAGTCTACATTTATTTAACGCTGTTTGCGCCAAATCTTATGGTAGAAAGCTGTAGCAGATAGCTGATAGCCGATGGCTGACAGCTAGTGCACCAAACATAATTATCATAACACTAGTGTGCAAATCTGGCAAATAAAATGAACGTAATCAACATTCATAAAAGAGAACTTCATCAACCCAAGTCTGAACTTGCCCGGGTATTTAATACTTTGGCGACAGACAACGACATGATGCTTGCAACAGATAAATGGCCGCGAATGAAGTTGGACAAGGGCTTACAGGTTGGATCAAAAGGTGGACACGGTCCGATAAAATATTTTGTAAGCAAATATCAGCCTGAGAAATCGATAACATTTCAGTTTGATCTGACAGGCTTTAATGGTTTTCACAGATTTGACATAACAGCGTTAGCAACGAATAAAACGGAACTTTCACACACAATTGAGATGACAACAACAGGATCCGCTACTTTAAAATGGACGTTGGCAATTCGTTGGCTACACGATGCTTTTATTGAAGATGCGTTTGACAAAGTCGAGAATCACTTTACAAAAGACAAAAAAAGCAGCAAATGGACTTTATGGGTAAAGACATTAAGAAAAGTAATGAAACCGAAACGAAAATAAAAAAACACTACCAGCCTTTAAGAATAACGATCCAAACTTTAAACTTTAAACCTCAAACCTTGAACTTTTTTGTAGGTTTGTCTAATTAAACAAGTACGTTGAAATGATCAGGAACAATTGGCAAAAAACTGAAATCTCTGAAATATATAACAGCCCGTTATTGGAACTTATTCATAACGCCGCTATCATTCACCGCCAGTACCAGGCCACCGCGGAAGTACAGGTCTGCACGTTGCTGTCTATTAAAACGGGCGGCTGCCCCGAGGACTGTGCTTATTGTCCGCAGGCGGCACGATATGATACAGGATTAAATGTTCAGGCCCTGATGCAGAAGAATGACGTGCTTGCCTATGCTCAAAAAGCAAAAGATGCAGGATCCACCCGTTTCTGTATGGGCGCCGCCTGGCGCGAAGTACGAGATAACCGTGACTTTGACCGCGTGCTGGAAATGGTTCAGGGTGTAAACGAACTCGGGATGGAAGTATGTTGCACCATGGGCATGTTAACGGAATCACAGGCAAAAAAATTACAAGAGGCCGGCCTCTACGCTTACAACCACAATATTGATACATCCGCTGAACATTATAGTGATGTTATCACAACACGCACTTACGATGATCGCTTAAAAACGCTTGGCAATGTAAGAAAGGCAGGTATCAGTGTTTGCAGCGGTGGCATCATTGGTTTGGGTGAAACGCATGAAGACAGGATTGGCATGTTACATACGCTGTCTACATTACCAGAACACCCGGGCAGTGTTCCCATCAATGCGCTGGTAAGAGTACAGGGCACCCCTTTACAGGACAATCCTAAAGTTGATATCTGGGATATGATAAGAATGATTGCAACTGCAAGGATCATTATGCCGCAAACAATGGTTCGTTTAAGCGCTGGCCGTACTGAAATGTCAGTGGCCGAACAGGCCATGTGCTTCATGGCAGGTGCCAACTCCATATTTGCGGGTGAAAAATTACTAACAACGCCGAACCCAAGTTTCGATGAAGACAATGCAATGTTCCAGTTGCTGGGACTAACGCCTAGAAAGGCGTTTAAAGATGAGAAACCTCCAATCCAGGTTACAGCGAGAAGAGAATATTTGCCGGTTAATACCCTCACTGAAATTTCCTGAATTTAGTTAGTCGGCCAGCAACAGGTTTAACCCAAACTGGTTATAAACCGAATTGTTTTGGTAATATGCCCTGGCATACCTTACCTGGATTTTTTTGAACAACGCACCAACGCCGAGGGAAAGGCCATTCAACCCGTTAGTGGAATTGTAAATGTTCAGCTCACTGCGCCGCAGGTGATTATAGGCTGTGGTGACCTCCAGTTTGTCACCGACATAAAATTGCACTGCGGCTACAAAATGTCTTAAAATTTTGTCTCCCGTAAATTTTCCTTTTCCGATAAAACCATTATCGTTATTAAAACTGGTATCATTATACCGTATATCAAACTGGTGAATATGATGCGCAGTTATTGAAAACTGTACGGGCGCATTTTCCAGTCGCTTGGTGATACCTGCCTGGAGGTCAAATGGCAGATCATCACCGCCAGACCCTTCATAT
>JBBPYM010000391.1:0-3147 GCA_038199905.1 Chitinophagales bacterium
AATTATAGTATCAGTTGTGAGGTTTAGAGGTAAAGTTTTAATACTGTCGATATTAGCAGTCAATACAATAGACGGGTATTTCCCTTTCATGTTGCCACTTGCATCAATTGTAAAATCAATGTTGGGGTCATGTATGGATGCTTTGGCCTTAAAATCCTGGTTTGCGATACTTGCTGTTAAATTGAGGTCTTTATAATTATATTTTTTTAAGATGGCAGATTGTATGATGCCTGTAATTGTAGCATTGGCCGTTTTAGGATCATAGCCTCTCCCCTTTGCTACAAACCTTGCGGTCAACATACCCAGGTTCTGCGGATTCTGAAGTAGCGTGCCCAGGTTGAGATTGCGGGTTTCGATGACTATATCATACTGGCTGCGTATTTTATCCGACGGATTCCTCACGGAGCCTTTAATTCGCGCAGTGCCGAGTGAGGTATTTATCAAAAGGTCGGGTTTGATATTATTCATTCCACCGGTGATCCTACCCGTAACTTTAATCGTTTCAGGAATAGTAATACTTTGGGGCAGGGAGCCTTTAGGAGCAATTAGGCTAATGTCTCTTCTTGAGGTAGTAAGTTCAGTAATTACCAGGTCTGTGGCGATCTTCTTCATATCAGGAAGACCATTGATTAACCCCCGAACCTGTAAGCGTGTATCGCGGAATGCACGTAATTGTAAAGTGCCAATCTGCAGGCGGGCCACACTACCCGATAATTTGCCATTTACAAACAAGGTGCTGGTTGGATCTGCAAAGGCGGGCTGAGCCTTTAATGAAGGCACAAAAGTGAGGATATCCCTTACCTGTATCTTGCTATCATCCAGGTCAACATCGAGTTGTAAAGCTCCAATATTATTTTTAAGCGCCCCCAGGGAAGGATATCTTAGCGCCACCGACCTTTTCAACTCGGTGCCTGGTGTTATCAATATGAGATTTTTCAGGTAAGCCTCATTATTTGCATACAGAAAATCAGTCTCCCATCGGTTAAGCTGGAATCCACTTTGTTCTTTTAGCTGCGCTTTCTTTACACTACCCGAAATGGAATCCGTACTGTATAAAAGGTTATCAATATGAAAGGTTAGGTCGTTAGCCTTTAAATGGGCGAAGTCCATTCCTGTTTTCTGCCGGGGTTTGTTGTCATCATCGAACTGGAGATCGTTGTTGTTAAACCGGATGGAAGCAACGTTTACGCGCCAGCCCGCATCAGCCTGGCTTGTCGTCTCCTCGTTTGCTTCTTGTTTAACTCCTTTAGCTGCTTCCTTTTTTCCAAACCGGATTGCAGCAATTGTTTTATTTAACTCGATATTTTTAAGATCGATGACCTTATTGGAAAGATCCAGCTTGTTGATGTTTAGTTCAAGCTTGCCCAGATTTAAGGTGCTGAACATGGCAGACACATCACTGCGATAGTCAACATCTATTTCATCCAGCAGCACGCGTTTAAGATTCAATTGCATCGCTGCCGGCTGTTCCGCTGCTGTCATGTCTTTCGCCATCGGTTCGGGTGCTGTTACCAGTGGTTTTGACTGGTAAACTTTTGCCCGGAGGCCCTGCAGTTTAACAATTGGAATATCAAAGCGTTGCTGGTTCAGATCAAACTTGTCAATATCCGTTTCAAAATGCTGTATCCATACATCTACATCGTTGCCCGTAACAATATCGTTATAAACCAGGCGGATCTTGTCTAGCTCTACGTTCTTGACATTTATCTTTAAAGAAGAAGTATCCGCTTTAGGATCCGGGGCTTTTTCAGGAGATGCAAACGCGTCCACAATGAATTGAAAGTTAAAAGTGGTGTCAGGTAAAAGCCGCGTTACCTTGGCGGTAACCTTATTCAGTTTTACGTCATTTACCTCAATTTCATTGTGCAATAACTTCAGCATGCTTACATCAACTTTCAAGCTGCCGCCATATAACAACGTATCTTTCTTCCTGTCTTCCAGGTAGATGTTTTCAATGACTATATTTTTGGGAAAACTAATATAAAGGCGACCGATCTCAACACGGGTTCTTAATTTCTTTTCGAGGAAAGCTGTTGCCTTTTTAACAATAAAGTTTTGAGCGGGAGGAGTTTGTATTACAACCAGCAACACTATAACGAGCAGGATGATAATAAGCACTGTTCTTAAAAGGATACGACCAATTCTACCTATAATACTTCTTTTTTTATGCGGTGTTTTTTCAGATGTCATAAGATATCACATTCAATTCACAAGCTTTAAGGGCTAGGTTAATAAAATAAAACAAGTCCTGCGCCGGGTAACTAAAACTTAAAGAAAATAGTGGAAATTTTTCCCCACCAAACTACACTGCTTTTCATGATTTTTGCTACCTGACCAGAAAAATCGCTAACCAGGTAAATAAAATTGCTAAATCAACCTTTTTTGTAATTCTTAATTCACGCAAATTGATAGATCGAAAATAGAATGATAAGCAGTATTCTAAAATGCAATTAATATACCATTTATCAGCTGAATTTTAGCCGTTCAGACAAGGAAGACGCGAAGATCAGGCATCACGTGGGCAGGAGAATATAAGATTTTACAGCGGTCACAACAATCAATAACGTTAATGAATGTGCGTAAACAACAATGCTGTAATTTGGTTCAACGATCAAACTTTGCCGCAGCTTTACGTGGGTACATGTTGAATTCCCGGCTTTTTTTGCCATAGAAGTGTAGTTTATCAATCCGTATATTCGTAACATTGTGAACCCATATACATGTTTGGATTGGCATGAATATTATAAACAAGGTATAAACACTAGTTTTAATGAGTCACCTGAAGTTTTGCAAAGAAGACCTGAGTTGCTCAGGTAGCAGCCGATCAGACTTATGGATAGGTTTAGGTATTGTTGCTTTGTACGGGTTGGCGGGATCACTTTTCTTTTCTAAGAAACGCGCCTTACGTGCTGTTGGGAAGAAAATCAACATTGAAATTCGCTATGACACAGAAAAAAATGCAGATTCAACTTTGCTGGCTCAAAGCCTTGTAAAAATTATAAGGATCGTGCTGTCTCCACTTGAATCTAAAATTACAAAAGAAGGTGCTGTATTAATATTTGTTTGTGGTGATAACAGTTGGGAAATGCGCGTTCGTAATGGCTCGGAGAAACTAAGACGTTCGGTGAGAAAACTCCTGGAAGCAAA
>JBBPYM010000392.1:0-36166 GCA_038199905.1 Chitinophagales bacterium
TCATTTGAATCCCGCCGTATTTGAACATCTTGTGTCACTGAATTATTGGGTTTAACCAGCACAGGTACAGGCGTGTTTGCCACCTCCTTAATGTCAGTACCCTGTCGGCTATTTAACCAGAAAAATCCCGCGATCAATAACAGTATCGCAGCGGCAGAAAAGCGCCACCAGGTAAATATGACTGGCCTTTGTTCTTCTTCGTAGCGGTAAAGCTTGTCCTTATCGGGGAATACAATCGACTTATCTGCTGATAATTTTAAGGATCTAACCAGTTGAACTTGCGTCTGTAGTTGGCGGTGTGCGGCGAGATATTGTTCAAACCTGTTTTTATCCTTTTGGTTCAATTCATCGTCAGTATAAAGGATAAGGAATTCTTCAAAGTTGCCAGCATTAATGAGCTCCTCGTCGGTATTAAAATGAAAGAGCAATTGCTTGTCTTCGAACACAATGTCATTGTCAGGTTTTAGTATGGACTGCTGTATGATTAGCAGTTCTTCCCTCAGATCGGTATGTTGCTCAACAAATTCTTCCACTTCTTTGCGCTCAGCGGCACCCAGTTCATTGTCTGTGTATAAAAGAAAAAATTCCAGGTAATTAAATCGGTTAATAGTCATTTTGCACTTTTCATGGTTTCTAAATACCAGGTTAATTTACGTTCTCGGGTTTAACAAGAAAGTCTTTTAGTGTAATCCTTGCCCGGTGGAGGTAAACTTTTACCTGGCTCTCACTTAGTGACGTAATCCTGCCAATTTCTTCATAAGAATATCCCTCGTAGTCTTTCAACAGTACCAGTGATCGCTGCACTTCATTTAATTTGTTTAAAGCCTGTTCCAGTACTTTTTTCAAATTGTTTGCCGGTTTATGATACACACTCGCTAGCTCGTTAAACGATTCTTTTAATTGTACCCGTTTCGATTTTCTTAAGTGATCAATCATTTGGTTATATGCCACTGTAAACAAATATGATTTACAGGTTTTATTCTCTACCTGGGCCTTGTTGCGCCACATCTTTTCAAAAGCGGTCTGCACAATATCTTTTGCGTCATCCTCATGGCGGAGATTCTTTAAAATAAAGCGGTATACGTTATCAGAATAAGCTTGTACACAATCGTTATATTCCCTTTCAGTCATGAGCAATGATATTCTAATTGAGCAGTTGTTGTTTGTTAAGTAGTACGAACCGGCTTTTAAAAAGTTACAACCTGCAACAAAATTACCTGATGAAAATTGTTTTTACTGAGAAAATCCATTGCATGAAATTTCAGAAAACGTCTTCAGTCCGTTAAAGAACCGGTCAATAATTAAAAAACCAGCCCGTGACCGTTTTGCAAAGATTAGCTTCTACCTGGTAATAGATAAAAGATGCCTTGAAATTGACTCCCAGAATACGAAATCATTCTGCGTCCTGACTTTACCCGATCCTGTTCTCAGCGTTGTGGCGGTTTTAGTGCTTCTGGTGTCAGCGGTTTTACCCGGCCAGTCAACAGCGGCGAAAAATATGATCGGACCTATTAGAACTGCAGCGGTAATTAAAACGGGATCTTTGGGTTTCATGATGATGATTTTAACTAAAAGTGAAATCAGCTATTTGCCTCTACTATTAGGACCATTGAATAGCATCGGGCATATTTTTATCAAACAGCGATAGCGTAAACGAAAGACGCAGTACCTGCAAGAATGTTACAAATTAAGAATAACACTGGCTAAATAGCCCGGTTGCCGGCACATACATACGATTCCAAAAGCTACCTTTGTCACCTAAATTTATACTGGCATGAATGAAGCATTTGTAAACCGCATCGGCACTGAACTGGAGGAGATAAGAACCGCGGGACTTTTTAAGACAGAGCGTACCATCACCAGTGAACAGGGTGCGGAAATACAGGTAAATGGAGAAACTGTTTTAAATTTTTGCGCCAATAATTATCTTGGACTTTCTTCTAACCCTGACGTTATTAACGCTGCTCATAAGGCGATTGAAACTCATGGTTATGGAATGAGCAGTGTACGATTCATCTGTGGAACGCAGGATATTCACAAAGAGCTGGAAAAAAAACTCGCGATTTTTTTGGGAACAGAAGATACCATCCTTTATGCTGCTGCCTTTGATGCCAACGGCGGTCTTTTTGAACCCCTGTTCGGAGAACAGGACGCCATTATTTCAGACGCACTCAACCATGCCTCCATCATTGATGGCGTACGCTTGTGCAAGGCCCAGCGTTTGCGTTACGAGCATAACAATATGAATGATCTTGAAGTGAAATTATTGGATAGCAAAAGCTGCAGGAACAGGATCATTGTCACCGACGGATCTTTTAGCATGGATGGCACCATTGCCCAGCTTGATAAAATCTGTGTGCTTGCAGAAAAGCACGACGCCATTGTTATGGTAGATGAGTCTCACTCTTCGGGTTTCCTTGGGAAAACAGGCCGGGGAACCCATGAGTACAGGAACGTAATGGGCAAAATTGATATTATAACGGGCACCCTTGGAAAGGCTCTTGGCGGAGCCAGCGGCGGGTTTACCAGTGGCAGAAAGGAAATTATTGAAATGCTGAGGCAGCGCTCGAGACCATATTTATTTTCAAATACGTTGGCACCAGCTATTGTTGGGGCGTCAATTGCGGTGCTCGATATGCTTACAGAAGCAACTACTTTGAGAGATAAGCTAGAGCTAAACACACAATTTTTTCGCTCAAAAATGACAGAAGCAGGATTCGACATCAAACCGGGTGATCATCCGATTGTTCCGATCATGTTGTATGATGCGGTAATGGCACAATCTTTCGCGGCAAAATTATTACAAGAAGGTATCTACGTCATCGGGTTCTTTTTCCCTGTAGTGCCGAAAGGCCAGGCCAGGATCAGGGTGCAGATAAGTGCTGCACACGAGCAACATCACCTGAAGCGCGCGGTTCAGGCTTTTATAAAGGTCGGTACCGAGTTGGGTGTTCTAAAAGCAGCAATGAACAACTGATGCCACAAAGAGCCAGGATCACATCGTAACGACATTATCGTCTACATTCTGTAATCGTCGGTTCCAGCACCGCGCTGCATGTGCTGCCCGCTTACATGTGGTGGCCAGGCGTGTGGTAAGTAAAAACCGGGGGACCACCAGAGCCAACACTCGAGCGACACTGCTACTTTCCGGCTATCATACTTATTTCCACATTTACATTCTTAGGTAATCCTTTCACAGCCACCGTTTCACGCGCAGGAAAGTCTGTCGTAAAATATTTGCCATATACTTCGTTTACACTTGAAAATAATACCATATCACTTAAAAAGATGGTCGTCTTTACCGCATTGCTAAAATCCATCCCCGCTTCAGATAAGATTGCGTTTAAATTCTGCATAACCAGGTTGGTTTCAGAAATGATATCTGTTGCTTCAATAGCTCCCGTTGCAGGATGAATGGCCACCTGGCCGGAAATAAACAGTAAATTTCCTAGTTGAACCGCCTGGTTGTAAGGGCCTATGGGGTCAGGAGCATTAGGTGTTTTGATGATCTTTTTTTCCATGCTTCAAAAATAGCATAAGTTAATCATGATCTGGAATCCTGGCATAACGTTAATGGCAGCCTTTTTATCCTGTATTTTTGTTAGGTTAATATATTTCCGATTATGTCCCTTATTTTAAACATTGATACTTCTACTGAAAACGCAAGCATTTGCCTGGCAGAGAATGATAAAACTATATACCTTGTTTTAAACGATATTCAAAAAGATCATGCGGCCTGGCTGCATCCTGCAATAAATGATGCGCTACTTAAAACCGGGAAAAAGATAGGCGAACTAAGCGCTGTAGGTGTCACTGCCGGACCTGGATCTTATACCGGTTTGAGGGTGGGGATGGCAACAGCAAAAGGCCTTTGTTTCGCGTTAAACATTCCCTTAATAGCCGTGAATACTTTAGACGCAATGGCAAGGGTAGCTGCAGAAGAAAATACCGAATTTATATGCCCGATGATAGATGCCAGGAGAATGGAGGTTTTTACGGCTTTATACTATCCAACATATTCGCCAATTATACCGCCTTGCGCCATGATTTTAGATGAAAAATCTTTTTCAGAGATATTACAACAAAATAAAATCACGTTTTTTGGCAATGGGAGCAAAAAGTTTGAAGAACTAACTTTTGAAAAAAATGCAGTTTTTAAGAAATTAATCTTTAATGCCTCACATGTTGCAGTACTTACACATGCTAATTTTCTCAAATGCGACTTTAGTGATCTTGTGACAACGGAACCATTTTACCTAAAAGAATATTACACACTTTTTATTAGTAAATCGTGATAACTTTGTTAAGAGGGGTAGAACTACTATCTAGTTGGTTGGTAAGTATTTAAATAACTGTTGTTTCTTTATATAAAACTTGTAGATGTAAGATGAATATATCCAATAACTATTTAACGGTAAAGGTCAGTGATGAGAGTAAGATAAAAATTGATTTTCTGCAGGTAAAAAAATCTTCATTGATACTTCGTGCGTTAAACCATAATTTGCGCCAAAACATACTCAAACTACTTGAGGATCAAGGCAAATTGACCGTTACCGAAATATATGTTCAATTAAGGCTGGAACAGTCTGTTGCTTCACAACACCTCGCAATTTTACGAAGGGCTGGTATTGTGAGAACAGAAAGAGAAGGAAAGTTTATCTACTACCATTTAAATCATCCACGGATCGCTGAAATTGGAAGATGCGTTGTTGAGTTACTCTCTTAGCATTACCAGATCATTGTTTAGTACCTCTTATTATAAATTAATTTTCAAAAAGCAGGGTCACTCAATGAGCCGCCCTGCTGTTTTTTTTAATGCATACCTTTGCAGGAAAGCGATAATATGTTTATTAAACAGCTATATACGAATTGTTTAAGTGAAGCGGCCTACTACGTCGAAAGTGAAGGTGAAGCTATCATAATTGATCCATTAAGGGATACTGAAGTTTACCTGGCACTGGCTGAAGAGAGAAAATCGAGCATAAAATATATTTTTGAAACGCATTTTCATGCAGATTTTGTCAGTGGTCATCTCGATTTGGCTAAAAAAACCGGCGCACCTATTGTATACGGTCCAAATACAGAAACGGCCTTTCCGATACACCTGGCGAAAGATGGAGAGCACTTTAACGTGGGTAAGGTTTCTATTGAAGTTCTGCATACCCCTGGACATACCATTGAGTCCACCTGTTATCTATTAAAGGATGAAAATAATAAGCCGGTAGCTGTTTTTACAGGGGACACATTGTTAATAAACGAGGTTGGCAGGCCTGACCTAAGCAGCGGAAACCTTGGCAAGGAAGAACTTGCTTCCATGCTGTATGACTCCTTACAAAATAAAATTTTGCCGCTGGAAGACGACGTAGTTGTGTATCCAGCTCATGGCCCTGGCAGCAGTTGTGGCAAAAACCTTGGTCCCGGCCAGTTTAGTACCATTAAAGAACAGAAGCAGGTAAATTACGCCCTGCAGCCGCAAACAAGGGAGTCATTTATAGATGCGGTAACAGCAGGTCTCCAGGAGGCTCCGTTGTATTTTCCAATTAACGCAAAGATCAATAAAGAAGGTTATGTTGGTCTTGATGAGGTGCTCGACAAAGGACTGAGGGCTCTTACCGTTGCCGAATTTAAGAAATTAGCATCCGAAAAGGATGTTACAATACTGGACACCCGTGAGCCTGTCGAATTCACGCAGGGTTTTGTTCCAGGGTCAATAAGTATCGGTTTAACGGGACGGTTTGCTGAGTGGGCCGCAAGCCTCTTACCTTTTGGCAAACCAATTCTGCTGGTAACTGAGCCTGGTAAAGAAAAAGAAACACTGGTGCGGCTCGCAAGAGTAGGATTTGAGCTGGTTGAAGGATACCTCGAGGGAGGATTTAATGCCTGGAGAGAAGGACGTGAACAATCAGATTTAATTATTGACGTGGAGGCCGATGAACTTGTGATGGATATTCCTTTTGATGACAACCTGGTTGTACTTGATGTTAGAAGAGAAGCTGAGTTTGCGGCTGGCCATTTAAAGGATGCCGTTAACATCCCATTAAGTGACCTTGTAGATCCGGGAAGTATGGCAAACCTGGAAGAAACCCAGAATATCTACGTTCATTGCGGCAGTGGTTATAGAAGTGTAATTGCTGCTTCCTTACTCAAACGCCAGGGATATCATAACCTGAGAAATGTTTCAGGCGGATGGGATAAAATTAAAGAACAGGAAAATATTGAAGTGGAGAAAGACGCAAGCTTGTTGAACTGAATAACATTCTTACAGGCAATCTGAATACTTTATTCGGCGAGTCTTTTTAACCACTAAGGCACAAAGGGCATTAGGAGCCTTTGATAGTATTCACAAGAACTCTTTTCTTGACTTTTTTTTAAAGGAGGTTGATTTTAAGCTATAAGCCTGCAGCCTTCCATTGCGGGTGGGCGTAACTGTTATAAAATTGTATTTTGAACCAGGGCGCTTTTGAATGGGTAGTCAGTATTATAATGAAGGCCCCTGCTTTCTTTACGGAAGGATGCTCCTTTTACTATTAGATATCCAACGGTGATCAGGTTACGAAGCTCACAAAGTTGTGGCGACACGGTAGAGGTTTCATAAAGCTGTTCTGTTTCCTCGTGTAAAAGGTCAAGTCTTTTTAAGGCGCGTAACAAGCGAGTATTCGTTCTTACAATTCCTACATAGTCACTCATTAACAACTGCAGCTCTTTAAGGCTTTGGGTAATCAGTATCATTTCTTTAGGCGCATTGGTACCCGAGGCGTTCCAATCCGGAATATTTTCCTTAAAAGAAATTTTATCTATCATCCTGGCAGCATCTTCAAAACACCTGTGGCCGAACACCATAGCCTCAAGCAGCGAATTGCTTGCGAGCCTGTTGGCACCATGTAATCCAGTGGAGGCGCATTCCCCGGCCGCATAAAGATTATTGATGGAGGTTCTTCCCCATTCATCTGTTTTAATACCGCCACAACTGTAATGCGCAGCGGGAGCTACAGGGATAAAATCTTTCTCCACATTTATTCCTTCAGAGAGGCACCTTTCATATATATTAGGAAAGTGATGGATAAACTTCTCGATATCCATATGCCTGCAATCGAGGTAAACGTGCTCAGTTCCGTTTATTTTCATTTCACTGTCGATAGCCCGCGCAACAATATCACGAGGAGCAAGATCTTTCCGCTCATCATACTTCTGCATAAAAGGCTCGCCGTTTTTATTGCACAAGATTCCACCGTCGCCACGGACCGCCTCGGTGATCAAAAAAGCCTGGCCACCGACTCCGGCTTCATAAAGCGCCGTAGGATGAAACTGGATAAATTCCATATTCTCAATTCTTCCTTTCGCGCGGTAGACCATTCCGATACCATCACCTGTTGCAATAGAAGGATTGGTGGTAGTTCTGTAAACCTGGCCGTTTCCGCCAGTAGCCAGCAGTGTTATTTTCGCGATGATTTTCTCAATCTGAAAAGTCTTGATATTAAATGCATAAACTCCATAACATTGAATATCGGGTGTGGCTTTGGTAACAAGGTACCCGAGATGGTGCTGTGTTATAAGATCCAGGACAAAACAATGCTTAATAATTTCTATGTTAGGCTGGCCGATTACCTTATCAACAAGAGCCCGCTCCATCTCTCTTCCTGTTACGTCCTTGTGATGAAGGATGCGGAACTCGCTATGTCCGCCTTCTCGTCCAAGCGCATAATCTCCACCGGAGTCCCTATCGAATTCCGCGCCCCATTCAATCAGTTCCCTTATCCTGTCTACACCTTCTTTAACTACAATGTCTACAACTTTTTCATTACAAAGGCCGTCACCTGCTATAAGCGTATCATTAATATGCTTTTCAAAACTGTCTTTTTCAAAATCTGTTACGCCTGCAATGCCTCCCTGCGCATACTTGGTATTGGTTTCATCCGTGTGTGCTTTTGTAATAACAGTCACCTTTTTATCCGGGAATTCATTTGCCACTTTAAGTGCATATGTGAGACCGGCAATACCGGAGCCTATCACGAGAAAATCAGTTTGCATTTGCGAAAGTTTGAACGGTGAAGCACGAATAAAACATTGTACCTGAAAACGCCATTAGTACTCTATAGTGAACTCAAATACTTCCGGATGATCAAAAATATTCATCAGTTCATTTTTGAGCATCACTATTTTTTTATCGGCGGAAAGTTCTGCTTTCGACCCGGTTATTTTTTTTGCAGGTGATGATAACTTTATAACAGTGTTCATTGTAGTAGCACCGAGGGCGCCTGCCATTTCTCCCATCTGTTTCATCTGTTGAAGCATTGCATCATCATTGAGTTTCGCGTATTTTTCTTTATTAAGCTTCCTTGTGATAGAATGGCTTTTGGTTTCGAGGTCAAAATAGGCGCTTATCATTTTCATCTCAGGATCACGGCCACCAGTAGGTGGCGCGGGGGCTGAGGGGTTAATGCCGTTCATTATGGCTCCCATATTTGTGCCTGCTTCTCCCAAATTTGTATACAATTTCTGGAGGTCAGACATATTCTTGAAAGGATATGTCATATCAATCTTCAATATCTTTTCAGCCATATTCATCTGCATTCTTAATGTGGCATCTTTCATCAGCGCCTTTTGATCCGCGCTTAGTGCTGAAGAAGTATCAGCGATATCCTTCAAATTGATTGTGGTGTCCCTCGCATTTTCCAATTCCTTCATTTGGTCGGGCGGCATAAATGCCTGCATCATATCTACCACCTTGCTCATATCCATATTTAAAGCAAACTCGCCGCTTCCATTTTCCTTTACTGTAATTTGTTCGGTTATGTCCAAACAGCCCGAAAAGCAGCAGGCAAGTACAGCCAGCAGGAAAAATTTGAAAACTTTCATTTTATTTGATCTTTTTAAGATTAAGAGATTATAGCCGCCATGTTAATATCGAGTACTTTCCTGTGTTGGGGGAATCAGCAGTAGAGACAGTACACAAAGTAACAGATTTATTCTTTATTAGTTTTGTACTGCACCGTAAATGTTTTGCTGTGACCCGGTTGTAACTGTATTAAACCGATGTTGTTATTAAAACAATTGGGTGCCCCACTAAGATTTTCGATCGCTATACTAGTTTTTCCAGGAGGAATATAGATTTGCAGGTAAGGATAAGTTTCGTCGGGGAAGAAACTTATGGAGATTTTTTTTAGCGGGTTAGACAGTGTGCATGCCACACCAGACCCGCCTTTATCCAATATAAAACAATTATCCAGGGCAGCACCTTCGAGCGACCTTTCTTCCAGGTAATCCAGGTTAGTTATTAAAACGCCGGTTGGCACAAGGCCCTCATTAAACTCGAGCATGACAGACGCGTTAAATTGCAAAGTCCAGTCATCGGTAGTGCCTCCCAACTTAAAGTAGGGATGCCAGCCGTCAGCTAATGGAATTGCCGTATCGCTTAAATTAATGATAGTTGTTTTTACCTGCAAAAGGTTTTCCGGCAATAACGTATATGTTACCTCGCACCTGTAATCAAACGGGTAGCCGTCATCCTCTTTGCGGTAATTGTACTTTAGTTGTACGCTCGCCTGGTTTGCGTCATAAAACTCATCAACAACTTTAAAGGTCATGTTGTAAAGTAACCCATGTATAGAGGAACCATCTTCAGACAAATTCTGCAACTGATAAGCGTGATTTTCATACGTATACCTGCCACCTGGAATGCGGCATGCAAAGGGTGAAAGTTTACAGCTCTTAAAACTTCTGGTAAGGTCTGCTGTTAACAATTTCGGTGTTGGATAATTATCAATAATATTTAGAGGTCCTTCATCCGTTTGTATCTCAAATGCATGTAACAATGCCCCGTGCTCAGGATGTATGACTACCTTTGAACCAGCAGTTTTATCTTCAAGAATAACTTCATAAAAACCATTTTCTTCCTGGCTTGAAACAGCAAAAGACATAATTATAATTTACTTGAACTAAAATAGGTTTTCCTGATTACATTCTGCTAAATTTGTTTTTTAACGATAGTTCATGAACGCCGTAAGTAACAGATTTGAGGAGTTGTTTAATAAAAAACCATTGCTTGTATCCTCACCTGGCAGGGTCAATCTCATTGGCGAACACACCGACTATAATGAGGGTTTTGTACTACCCGGCGCCGTAGATAAGAAAATGTATGTTGCAATAGCCGCCAACCACACAAATACGATAAATGCCTTTGCCAATGAATACAACAAATCTTTCTCCTTTTCATTAGCCGATATTAAGGCTGAAAAATCTGAAGGTTGGACCGCCTACCTTTTGGGCGTAGTATTTTATTTGCAGGAAATGGGATGTGCCGTGGAAGGTGTGGATGTTTTAATTGATGGAGATGTGCCTGTTGGTGCAGGCATGAGTTCCTCTGCAGCATTGTGTTGCGCGTTTGGCTTTGCACTGAATGAATTATTTGGTTTTGGGCTCGATCGCATGCAACTTGCTTATATCGGGCAAAAAACAGAACACAGTTTTGCAGGCGTAAAAGTCGGCATCATGGACCAGTTTGCCAGCCTTCATGGCAAAAAGGACCATGTAATGAAACTCGATTGCCGCAGCATGCAGTTTGAATACATTCCGTTTAAGTTTCCCGATTATAAAATCGTGATGGTTAATTCCATGGTGAAACATTCTCTTGCCGATACGGAATATAATGTTCGCCGCCAGCAGTGTGAGGAGGGTGTTGGCATAATTAAACAACATAGCAAAAAGGACATCAATTCTTTACGGGATATCACATTACAGGACCTTGAGCTTAACCGTGACAAACTATCTGAACTGGTTTATAAAAGGTGTCTGTATGTAATTTCTGAAAACCACCGGGTGTTGGAAGGTTGCACCCTGCTTGAAAATGGCGACCTCAAAGGTTTTGGGAAACTGATGTATAAAACGCAGGAAGGGCTTAGTAAGCTATATGAAGTTAGCTGTGAGGAACTGGATTTCCTGGCAGAACAGGCCCATAATTTTGAAGGGGTTACCGGTACAAGAATGATGGGTGGCGGATTCGGTGGCTGTACTATTAACCTGATTAAGAATGATGCCGTGGAAGATTTCACCATTTTTATCAAAGGCAAATACCAGCACAAATTTAATAAGTCCGCAGAGATCTACATTACTCAAATTGAGGATGGGACTAAAGTTGTTGTATGATGGTCACTATCAAATTTTAAATATCTGTGGCAGCGTAATATAAAATGCAGATCTTTTGTAGCCGGCTTTCCGATCTTATACAGCCGCGGTAGTCGTCAATTTTCCACGTTTATCCCTAATCGTTATTTCCGCTCTTCCTCAGCACCCCTGTTACCAACCAAAGCACCTGACATATTGAAAAATTTTTCCCAACTATTGCATCCAGGTATTGCAATCTCTAATTCTGTATACGGTACTGTATATGCGAAGTAACAGGAAACCTGTATTTAGCCCGACAGATACCAACGGAATGGTTCACCTCGTAATCCTCCTGAGACGTACAGAGGACAACCGAACTACTTAGCACACTCATGTCTTAGACATAATATACCATACCCGAACCCCAAGCTCAAACCAACTTTCAACTAGCAGCTGGGTTAAGATGGCAATTAATAGAAAACACACTATCTGTTGATCTAAAAATCATCGTTTAAGATTGAAAAAATAGATTTCAAAGAATATTGATATATTCAAAATTTATAATAACTTACTTAGCAACATTTTCCCTTATGGCAAAGAGGTAGTTTAATGAAAAAAGCAGTATCCGATAAAGTTATTGATGCGATTGAAGTAGATTATAAATCTAAATATCTCGATCTGCTTGAAAAGACTTCCCGGTTTGAAATTGAAAAGAAAAGGCTTCAATTGGAATTACAGGAAATCGAATCTATCTACAATGACTCTCCCTGTGGTTATCTTTCCCTGGATGAAAATGATGTGTTTACCCGGATCAATAACACGCTCCTTAAATGGTTGGGCTATTCAAAGGAAGAACTAATCAATCTGAAAAAAATTACAGACATCCTTAGTCCGCACGATATTATTACTTTTCGCAAAAATTCTCTCATATTTAAAAAGCCCGGTAACATCAAAAACAGGTTTCATTTCATTCGCAAAAACAATTCTGTAATGCCGGTGATTGTTGATTCTGTTGATATTTTTGATACAAAAGGCAATTTTAGTTCTAACCGGGCGACCGTATTTGATATGACTGGCCAAAAAATTCTTGACCAGATTATCATACAAACAAAGAAAGAGCTAAAGAACAAAATGATCGACCTGCAAAAGGCCAACCAAGAGATGCAGCACTTGAATGATATCAAAGACCGGTTTATCGGCATTGCCTATCATGATTTGCAAAGCCCCCTGGCAGTTATAATGCTGCTAAGCAAAATTCTATTGAATGGTGAGCTGTTGAATGCTCCTGAAAAAAGAAAAGAAACCTATCAAACCCTGTATGAGGCTTCCCTTCAGATGAACGAGCTCGTAAAAAACTATCTTAATGTTAACAGGATAGAAAAGGGTTCAATAAATCCTATACTGGTTCCTGTTGATCTGATAAAACTGACGAAAGGCATTATTGGTCGTTACGAAGATATTGCCCAGCGAAAAAAAATCCCCCTGTTATTTACAGGAGGAAAAAAGAATATTATTCTCATCGATGGTGAATGTTATAGCCAGATAATAGAAAATCTTTTATCTAATGCTATAAAATATACTCCGCGAGGGAAAAGTGTTTTTATTAAAATCTGGTCGAAGGGAGTATATTCCATCATTGAAATTGAGGATGAAGGTGTTGGTATAAATGAGCATGAAATACCATTGTTGTATGGCAAATTTCAGAATATTTCTTCGCAGCCAACAGATGGTGAATTATCTACCGGCCTCGGCATGAATATCGTTAAATTTTTAGTTGACCAGCTAAAAGGCACTATTTCAGTAAGAAGTAAGGTCGGCAAGGGAACAAAGTTCACCCTGAGCTTCAGAAAAGACGGGAAAGTTGGCAAACTCAATATGGTGTAGAAATGCCAACAACAGTAAAAGACTTAATTCAGGTTATGCCTATGATCATATATCCTTTCGATTGAATCCCTGTACCGTTCCAACACCACCTTACGTTTCAGACTTAATTTTGGTGTCATTTCACCACTTTCCACGCTCCACTCATCCGGTAACAACTCAAAGCGTTTTATCTGCTCTACATGGTTGAAGAATTTATTAAAGCTTTCAACCAGGTCTTTAAAAAGTTCAAGTACTTTAGGGTTTCGGATTATATCTTCGTTAGAAGTGAATGCAATTTTTTCCTGCCGGAGCCAATCTTTCAAGTTTGAGAACGAAGGCACTATTAGTGCGCCGACATATTTCTTTTCGGCGCCTACCACCATTACCTGTTCTACAAAAACAGATTCTTTCAATTTATTCTCAATAGGCAGTGGGGCTACATACTTCCCACCACTGGTTTTAAACAGTTCCTTTTTCCGGTCGGTAATTTTAAGGTATTCGTTGTTTACCATCATGCCGATATCACCCGTATAATACCAGCCATCTATTATATTCTCCGCGGTAAGTTCCGGCTTTTTATAGTAACCCATCATAACATTAGGGCCCTTGCAAAGTATCTCGCCGTCTTCAGCGATTTTTACTGAAACGTTGGCAATAAGTGGACCAACGGTGCCGAACATCCTACCTTTTTCGTTGTAACGGTTAACACTGATAACGGGGGAGGTTTCTGTTAGTCCATAACCTTCCATTATAGGAATTTTTGCGGCGGTGAAGATGCGGATCAGTCTTACCTGGCAGGCCGCCCCGCCAGAGATAATGCATTTGAGCTCATTGCCAAGGCCTTCACGCCACTTGCTGAATATAAGTTTATTGGCGAGCGCCAATTGAAGGCGGTAACTTAAACCCTGGTTTTTATTGATCTCGAACCTGGTGGCAAGTTCATGCGCCCAGAAAAAAAGTTTCCTTTTAATGCCGGTTAGTTCCATCCCCTTCGCCATAATGCGGTCGTACACTTTTTCCAACAGCCTTGGCACTGTTGTAAAAAGATGAGGTTTTACTTCTTTGAGGTTCTCGCCAATGGTATCCAGACCTTCAGCATAATAAATAGATGTTCCTTTAAACAAGTACAAATAACTTACCATACGCTCGAAAATATGGTTGAGCGGAAGAAAGCTCAGTGCCTTTAAATTATCCCCTGGCGGAAAGCATGGAATGGAGTCCATTACATTGCTGATGATATTTTCATGGCTGAGCATCACGCCTTTGGGCGTGCCGGTAGTGCCTGAAGTATAAATGATTGTTGCCAGATCTTTCGACTGAATGCGGCCGGCGATTTGCTTTATTTTATTCTGGGTTTCTTCGGAAGGCGTTGATAGCAGTTCTTTCCAGGAACGGCATCCGGCAACAGGTTCAAAGGAAAAAATTTGTTCCAGCGAAGGTGTCTTTTGTCTGATGCTTAAAACCTTCTGGTAAAGATCTTCATCGTTTACAAAAACAACTTTTACGCGGGCATCGTTAAGTACAAATTCCAGTTCGTTCACACTGATGGTAGGATAAACAGGTGTTAGCACTGCTCCTATTTGCTGAACGGCAAGATCCAGCACTATCCATTCGGGACGGTTTTTAGAAAGCACAGCTATTTTGTCCCGGCCTTCTTCAGTCATGTCACCACCGCCATAACCATGGCTCATCAGTCCTGTGCTCAGGCTATCTACCAGGTTACTAACTTCCTGCGTGCTGTATTTCTTCCACTGGCCATTTTCTTTACCGGCAAGCATGTCTTCCAACGGCTTTCTTTCCAGGTTGTATTCAATACAATCAAACAATCGTTTAGGCTCCTTCATACATTCAATCGTTTATAATTATTACTGACAGCTTATAGAAAATCAGGTATTGGCCCATGAAAATACAGGCTTTTTATGCAATAAATTAACACAAATTCAGCAAATAATAATTTGTATGAATTCTCTATTGCTATTGCACTGGGATACTGACCTTTTTGAAACGATTGCTATGCTTATTTCCTTCCGCCCTGGCAACTATTTATCTTCCTTTCTATTTTGATAATTCTGTCCGGAAGGAATTTTGAAAATTCGGCTATGCTGAAAGCCGGTAAACTCGGCATATGGTTCTGTATGTTTGTTTGTCCAGTTTTGAAAGGCAGTAAGGTTTTGAATAGGTCCGAATAACCATTGATTATAGGCTTCGAATAAACCTTCTTTTAATAAATGTTTGTGATAGTCAAATAACCGGAACGGGAATTTTGTGGAATACTTATCGTTCCATTCGAGGATAAACCTGGTCCGCAGCATTGTCAGCGACTCGGGGGTAATTGCAGAAGAGACAACCGCCGCCTCTTTGTTAACTGATTTAAGATAGGCTGATATAAATGGATTTTTGTTGTTCTGGTATTTTGCACCGTTGATATCGGCAATTAATTTTCTGTAATTGTCCAACAACTGGTATTTAACTTCGATACTACGCCTGGTAAAACTTTCCATGTTGATGAATATCTCCGCGTAGATCACTCCCCATATTTTATCACTTGAGTACCTGGCGGCATTGTAGTAATTGGCGGCATAGTTTGGATCTGCTTCCATGCCTTTCTCCCATTGTTTGATGGCATTATTATCTTGTTTACTCCACAAGAATTCGCCATAATCATTGTACAGTACTGCGCTTGCGGGGAATTTCTTTATACCTTTTTTATACACCTTTTCGGCTTCTGGTTCATCATCTTTTGCTGTATAAATTAATCCGGCCACCTGGTAAACCTGTACCTGTGCATCTCGTTTTTCCAATAGCGGTTTAATCGTTTCAAGCGCTTTATCCAGATCTTTTTGATAATATTGGGCAAAGGCGAGCTCTTGCTGAACGTCAATGTTATCAGGCTCCTGCTGAAATGCTTTGATTAATGTTACAACAGCCTTGTTGTAATCACCTTGATTTACGTACTTCTTCGCTGTTTCCTGGAGTATCTTAACGTCATCCTGCGCTGAGCCATAAAGTGAGAGAACAGTAAAGCAGGTTATAAGTAAATATTTCATAAAGTTCAATTGGCGATGGCGATGCTTAAGCAGCTGCACAATGTGCTGGCACCCAATCCGCCTTCAAATATAAAATAAAACCATGCTATCAGGTGGGCTCAGCAGAGGTTTGGGAATTTTTTATGGAATAATCTATTAAGTTGTGTCTGACGGGTATTGAGAACCCGTTAAAAGATTTCCTTCGGCACCGCGTTTCCGTAACTCTCATTTACTTCAAAGTTGTCATCCCCACCCAAAACATAAGGATAAAAGAAATCATACGCTATTTGTCCTTCCTTATGTTCTACAAATACGCCGATAGCGTCCTGCTTCTCGTCCGTAACTGCATCTGTGGTGCTAACTTGGTAAAAAACGGCCGTAACAATATACTTGTCATGACCGCTTTTTAAAGATGCTTTTAAACTGTTTATAACCTGTGCCGATGACAAGTGTTTGATCTCATCCTGCAAACCCACAGACACAAACTCACCCTCCAGGTTTGTTGCGCCGGCATAAGGAAAAAATTCGCCGAACTTGACAATTAACTCTTCCGCGAACGGAAAAAAGATATTTATTAAAGCCTGGATGTCTTCAATCTCCTTTTTTTCCATGTGCTTAACTTTTAGAGCTTGTGTTATTCCGGCATCGCGACCCGTCTAGAGGATTATCCGTTTTAATCAATCAGGTGCGTTAGCAACCCGTCACGCAATTTTGGCTCAAACCAGGTGCTTTTTGGAGGCATCACGTTGCCGCTGTCAGCGATGTCAAATAATTGCTGAATGCTTACGGGGTAAAGACTGAATGCAAGTTTCATTTCACCCGAAGCAACCCTGTTTTCCAATTCGGCCAGGCCGCGTATACCACCAACAAAATCTACCCGTTTGTCCGTCCGTTGGTCTTTGATGCCCAGAATCTTATCTAACAAATTATCAGACAGAATGGTTACATCAAGGATGCCGATGGGATCATTAGTATAAGTTCCTTCTTTTGCGGTTAGTTTATACCATTGTTTTTCCAGGTACATGCCGAACTCATGCAGGTTAGCAGGCGAAAAAGCTGCCGATACCTTTTCTACTTCAAACTCTTCCCGCACGCGCTGAAGGAAACCAGCCTCATCCAGCCCATTTAAGTCCTGCACCACCCGGTTATAATCCATGATTTGTAACTGGGCGGACGGGAAAAGCGTAGTTAATAATAAGCCCGCATTTGGTGTAGCTTTAGTTCCCAGGTCTGTTCTTACTCTTGCGGCACTGGCAGCGCGGTGATGGCCATCCGCGATATAGGTGTTTGGAACTTTTGAAGCAAACAGCTCTGTAATCGATTGAATAATATTGTCATTGCTGATTACCCAAATTGTGTGACGAATGCCATCATCTGCAGTGAAATCATATACGGCTGTATTTTTCTGCTTCCATTGATCAACGATCATATCTATTTCCTCAACAGTTCTATAAGCAAGAAATACGTTGCCTGTTTGGGCGCCGGATGTTTTTATGTGGTTGATTCGGTCCTGTTCTTTTTCGGGCCTGGTAAATTCGTGTTTTTTGATGATATCGTTTTCATAATCGTCCAGGGCAGATCCACATACAAGGCCGGTTTGTGTACGACCACCCATGATTAACTGGTAAATATAATAACAAGCTTTGTTTTCACGGAAAAGGATATTTCGTTGCAGGAAAGCATTGAGATTCTCCTTGGCCTTTTCATAAACCGGCGCGGAGTGAACGTCAGTATTTTCAGGAAGGTCAATTTCAGCTTTTGTGATGTGCAGGAACGAATTGGGGTTGCCCTGGGCAGCAACCTTTGCTTCCATGCTGTTAAGCACGTCATATGGAGGCGCTGCTACCTGTTTAGCGAATTGAGCCTCTGGTCTTAGTGCTTTAAACGGTGCTATTGTGGCCATGAATCTTTATTATTGATGTTGAGTTATGCTTTTGATGTTGCAAAATGTTTCATTAAATCCGTTAATGCTACCACGCTATTTAATTCAAGCGCATTATATAAACTGATCCTGAAGCCGCCGACATTGCGATGGCCCTTCACACCTACCATTCCTTCCTTCTTACAGATATCCAGAAATTCCTTCTCCATGGTGGGGTCTTCCATAATAAATACCACGTTCATCCTGCTTCTGTCTTCTTTGGCTACCGTGGGCTTAAAGATCGGGAACGCATCCAGGGTGTTATATAAAAGATCGGCCTTTTGTATATTAATTTTTTCTATGCCTGCAACGCCGCCCTGCTTTTTTAGCCAGCGCAGGGTAAGGAGGCAAACATAAATAGCAAAGACCGGTGGAGTATTTAACATAGACCCGTTATCAATATGACCTTTGTAGTCTAGCATGGAAGGGATCTTGCGCGTGGCCTTGCCAGCGATATCTTTGTTCAGTACCACCAGGTTAACACCCGCGGCTCCAATATTTTTTTGAGCACCGGCATAGATGAGTTCGAACCGGTTAAAATCCATAACGGTGCTGAGAACATCACTGCTCATATCAGCTACCAAGGGCACTTGTGTTTCAGGCAAAGCGTGCATCTGTGTCCCTTCTATGGTGTTGTTGGTAGTGTAATGAAAGTATTTTGCATGAGAAGGAATCACAAAATCTTTGGGAATATAACTGTAGTTCTTATCCTTTGAGCTGGCGACAACATCTACTGTGCCGAATAATCTTGCTTCTTTTATTGCTTTGGTTCCCCAAACGCCACAATCAAGATAGGCGGCTGTTTCGCCATCGTTTAACAAATTCATAGGTACCTGGAAAAACTGTGTTGATGCGCCCCCGTGTAAAAAGAGGACTTCTTTATCACTATTCAGTTGCATCAGTTCTTTGGCCAATGAAATTGCTTCATCTAGTACAGCCTGGAACAACGGCGTTCTGTGGCCAATTTCCAAAATTGAAAGACCTGTATTATTAAAATTTACTACCGAGCGGGCGGCTTCTTCAAAAACCTCCTTAGGCAAGATGCTGGGACCGGCATTAAAATTATAAATCACTGATTATGTTGGTTTTAATGATTAGGTGGATTTATATATCGGTGCAAAAGTAAGATAAAAGAGCTGTCAGCCGTCAGCTATCAGCTATCAGCTGTCAGCCGTCTAGGGCCTGCGGCCCTGCAACATTAATGATCTACGCGCAGAATACACCTTAGTTGATGTTTTACGTGGAATTACTGAATGCTGACGGCTGATAGCTGACGGCTGACGGCTGACAGCTAATTACACTCCCGCCCGCTCAGCGTATCATTCTTCCAGAAGGCGTGAAGTGCTTCGAATTCTTTCAGGTCTTCGGGGTCAAAATCTTTGTTGGGAAGATTCTTCAGATCGGGTTGGCCGGCATTTACCCAGGCGGTATACCAGAAAGAAGCTGTTGTATAAACGGATTGCCGCATGCGCCGTTCTACCATACCATTCAGCTTTTTATTGTAAGCCATGGAGTAGGCTGTTGAGTACTGGCGCAATATGATATTGTTCCTTGTTTCGAACGCAAACTTTTGATCAGCAGGGAAAGTGGAACTTAAATTCTTCTCCGTTGATAAAACAGAATCCGCGGCTGCTGCGCTTTCGAGTACCCTATCCCATATATATTTGGAAGGATTATAAATGTAACCAGCTCTCCCTATGAAAAAACTGAATTGCTTATCGGCTAACAACTCAGGCACCCTGCTCTCCCAAAAACCATGAATACCTTTTTGACCAGAGAACTGCCCATTGTGATTGTGACAGGCATGCAGTGGAACATGCGAATCAGCAATATAAAGACCCAATTCAGCGGAAAGTTTTAATATCCGCTTTTCATCTTTTTCTTTGAAAGCTTTTGTAAGTCGTTGTAACATGATCTGAATCCACCAGGGCACAATGCCATTGGCTCTTATACTGTCTTCTCCAAACTTTTCAACGGCTTCATTCCAGTTTCTTGGTAGTTCTTTAAATGGAAATCTGCCGTACTGATCTATATCGATATAATGACGTGAGCCCTCTTCTTTTATCATATACCTTCTTTTATCAGGATCCACTGCGTGCTCGCTCAGGAAACCGATATTAGGTTTGTAAAGGATCATCATTTCGGGAGGCAGCAGAAAAACAGCGTAATAATTGATTTTCTGGTGGGCAAAAAATCCCCAGCAGAAGCATTCCTGGTAAAAAAATAACAAGAGCAACGATAATATTAAACGATAGAATTTCAATGTAAAGGTTTACAAACAAGGTGTTCAGATCAATGGACCTGTCTCCTGGCATCTTCTTCATCTATATCCGCGATTCCGCCGGAAATGGTATATTTCAGCGCCTCTCCGGCGCTTTTATGTTCAATATTCCTGACTTTGTGTCGGGGGACTATATAGGTGATACCAGCGAAGGAATAAGACATGGGAACATAAACAGTAATATAATCTTTCAAACCAAGTTCAGAGGCGTCTTCATTGGTTATAAAGCCAACCTGCCAAACATCTGCCGCATGGATGTTAATGAGTACCGCTTTGTTGAATTTCCTTTTATTGCCGGCAAAAGCTTCGAAAAAGTCGCGTATGGAAGAATATATAAATTTTATTCCAGGAGTACGCTCCAGCCAACTGTCGAATAAACTAAAAATTTTACTTGTAATGAAGTTGGAACTCAGGTAGCCGATTACAATTAATGCAATGATGATTATTATAAACCCTGATCCGTAATTTTTATTTACCACATGACCAGCCTCATCCTTACCAGGTATCACCGTTATCCAACTGTCTACAGCTGATACGAACCGGTAAATGATGTAAATAGTAATTCCCAATGGGGCGGTTACCAGCACCCCTTGCAGAAAATATTGAAATATTTTATTCCAATGCCAGCCCGTATTTTCAATATTACTGTTGTTGCTCATTTTGTTTTGATACGCTTTATGAACCGTTTAGTGCATTTTCAGGAGCCAAATGTGCTGTTTGCAACTGTATGGTGACGGGCGGATTAAAAATACAGTAGTTTTCAACCGTGAAATTAGTCAATTGACCTTTTTAATTAACGGATTATTACTTATATAATTCCTCGTGCTATTTTGTCTTTGGTGTGCCGTAATCGTGTTATGCTTCCCGAATTGGGAATTCGATGCCCAAAATGGTAGTTATACTTTGGTTTTAAACGGTTTATAAAGTCCCCGCGACGTTTAAATCCGTACATTTCAAGTAAAATATGCTGTATATTGCGCATGGCCTTAGCCGGCCTTACAAGTCACAATGTCTGGCATATTAAATGCCTGAAATTACTAACTAATTTATCCAAATTTTAATATCTCTATTTCTTACCAGCTCTGTACATTTTTTTAGACCGTTTCAGACCGACCTATTGTTAATTATGATTGCTTCACACTCATCAAGACTGGTGTTATCAGGTTTCTTTCTCTTGCTTGCCTGTAGTGCTTTTGCCGATTCAACTTTCTTAAAGTTTGGGTCGTCGTGGAAATACCTGGATAATGGTAGTGATGCGGGTACAGCCTGGAAGAATGTTTCAGCGTCGGGAACGGATTCCTGGCCCACGGGCCAGGCCGAATTCGGATATGGCAATGGCGACGAACGAACGCTTATTAACCATGGCGGAAACGCAGCCAATAAATATATCACCACCTATTTCAGAACCTCTTTTACTATCGCTGATACATCCGGTTTTTCTTTTTTCAGACTCAGGGCCTACCTAGATGACGGAATGGTTGTTTATATCAACGGACAAGAAGTTTGTCGCACTAATATCACAAGTGGCCCCGTAACATACAATACACCTGCGCGCGATGCGGTAGACAATGGTAATATTATCCTGTCTTTCAAAATTCCATCAACCAGTTTTGTAAAAGGTATAAATTATATCGCCGTCGAAGTGCATCAATACACTCCCGACAGTGATGACCTCACTTTTGACCTTGAACTAAAGGGTATTGTTAAGGACATGCCGATGGAAATCACGCGGGGACCGTTGTTGCAAATGGTGAGCGGTAGCGCCATTTCCATTGTTTGGAAAACCAATGAGATGATGCCTTCGAAATTGAGTTATGGCATCTCCGAGAATGCGCTCACTTCCTCTGTTAAAGATGAAACCCCGAAAAAGGCCCACGAATTACGAATTACCGGCCTTACACCAGACACAAAATACTATTATGCCGTTGGCAATGGTACTGACATTATAGAGGGCAGCTACCGAAATTTTTTCGTTACAGCACCGCCGGCCAATACCACCCGGAAGATCAGGATCGGTGTATTCGGTGATGCAGGAACAGGCGACCGCACGCAAAAAAAAGGAAGAGACACGTATCTGCAGTTATTTAAAACAGGCACCAGCGCCGAGCTCGCGCTATTGTTAGGTGATAACGCATATAATACCGGCACTGATGGCGAATATCAAAGCAAATTCTTTAACATTTATGACGATAACATTTTGAAGAACCAAACTGTATTTCCCGTTCCGGGCAATCATGAGTACTATTCTCCCGGAGTGCCGTATTTTTCCATATTTTCTTTACCTACTGCCGGGGAATCAGGTGGAGTGCCTTCCGGAACTGAATCTTATTATTCTTTTAACTATGGTAATATTCACTTCATCATGCTCAATTCCATGGGGCATGATGGTGGCACTTTACTAAGAGATTCCACGAGCCAGCAGGCACTATGGTTAAAAAAAGACCTTGAAGCCAACGCAGGAACGCATAAATGGATCATTGCCTGTTTACACCACCCTCCATATACAAACGGCACCCATAATTCAGATGGTGAGACTGAACTTGTAGGATTACGCCAGGAGATAACGCCCATTCTTGAGCGATATGGTGTGGATGCGGTTTTAGCCGGCCATAGCCATGTGTATGAACGAAGCTTTTTAATACAGGGGCATACCGGGGCATCAAAGTCATTTAAAGCCAGTGCCCCGGGTAGCAACCTGGTTAGCGGATCAAGTGCCAAGTACAATGGCTCTACTAATAGCTGTCCGTATTTTACCATTGATACTGTCGCGCACAAAGGCACCGTATATGTTGTTGCCGGTTCTGCCGGTATGGTTGGAGGTGGAACTAACGCGGATATGCCTTTGTTCTATTATAAAAATTACAGTGGTACCAGTGGAGGAGAGAGTGGAATTTTATACCTGGAGGTGCAGGATAACCGACTAGACGCAAAATTTATTGGGGTGAGCGGCACGGTTAGAGACCAGTTTACAATCATGAAAGGAGTTAATACCAAGAAGATAATTGAGGCGGAAATAAATAAACCTATCGACCTCACCGCTTCCTGGGTAGGCAATTATAACTGGCTGCCCACACCACCTGTAGGCACAGATGGCAAAAAAACCCTTACCATAAAAGCTGCCCGTGCTGACACCTATACTTATTATGTTAAAGACAGCATCGGCAATTCACAGACCTGTATCTCTGATACTTTCGAAGTACAGGCGTCCTCACCGTCACCAGCAACCGTAAAGTTTGAAGCAAGGCAAAAATATAATGCTGTTTTATTAAAGTGGAGCATAGAAAAAGAATCAGCCGTTGAGTATTTCACGCTGGAGAGATCTTCAGATGGAAAAAACTTCAGTGTATTGAATATCGTAAAGCCTATCGCCAATCCAAACATTAATGCGTCACTTATGAATACAACGGTGTCATCTGCTTATGAATTTGAAGACAACTATCCCACACACGGGAATAATTATTACCGACTCACAAAAACAAGTAAAAGTGGGCTAACTACCATCTTAAGTACACGCATGATCAGTTATGAGCCGGTGAAGTCTTTTACTTACAGGGTGATGTCGGGCCGGTCAACCAAAAATGCCGTAAGCATTACTATAGAAAGCTCCAGGAAACAGCTTCTGCAAATCAATTTGTACGATATGTTGGGCAAAGCAATTTATCATAAGTCGTTATCTGCGGTGCAGGGAGATAACTCCTTAAAGTTTGTCGCCTCACCTGGGGTATATATACTAAGTATTTCTGCTCCTGATAATACGCATATCTCTGACCAGTTACTATTAAAATAAGCCTGTTGTAGCAGAACCATGCTTTCATACTAATGAAAAAGCCGCCTTTCATATTCAATTAAGGCTATACTCTTATAGCTACATAAATGTAAAAGCTGAAGATCCCTGCATTACTATTTGTTGTGTAATTTGCATTTACGTGATGATCAGGCTGTTGAAACCTGGAGCGTCTTTTCCATGAAAAAGAAAATTACGGTTATAACTGCACTATGCTTCTGCTGGGCGCTGTCATCATTTTTCAAAGAGCCTGACACGACCCCAAAAGACACCATAAAAAAATATTATCTATCCAGGTTTAAAACACTTGTAAGTAGTGTTCAATCTTTAAAATTCGCCCTTGAAAATAATGAAGGCAGGGAACAGTTACAGGCAAAATTTTTAACCGCCAGGCTTGACTACAAATCAATTGAATTTATTATTGAATATTATTATAATCTTGATGTTGCCAAGATCAATGGTCCCCCGATAGATTTTGTGGAAGAAGAAGACCCACTCGCCTTTCATGAGCCACAGGGCTTCCAGGTGATAGAATCATTTTTATATCCTGCTTATGATGCTGCTAACAAACAAGTGTTGTCTGACTATGTAAATAAGTTATACATTCTGTTAGATGGCCTTGAAAAAAATGCTGGTTCCTTTGAAGCAGACGATTTTATGCTGGATGCGGCTATGGAAGAACTCTACAGGACACTCGCTCTTGGGATCACCGGTTTCGACTCACCTGCCGGTCACCTTTCTTTATACGAAGCGCAGTCATCGTTAAACAGTATCCGTTTTGTAGTTGAATCTTATCATACGGAAATAAAAGCTGCGGGAGTAAAAGATGCCGGAAGATTTTTTATCATCATTAAGAAAGCAAATGAATACCTGAAAAAACATTCGCGCTTTGAAACGTTTAACCGGATGGAGTTCATTATTCAATATCTTAACCCGGTTGCAAGCTGGTTGGGAGCTGCTAAAACTAAAATGGGTTATATCGACAAACCGGTAAGGTATAGTCTTATTAAAAAAACAAGTCATCTTTTCGCTCCCGAAAGCCTGCAGCGGGAAAGATACCTGTACGATGACACTATCACAAAAGCGAGAATAACATTGGGGGAGAAATTATTTTACGATCCTGGGTTATCAAAGAATGGCAGGCGATCATGTGCTAGCTGTCACCAACCTTCCAAAGCTTTTACCGATGGGCTACAGAAAGCAAATGAACTGGATGAACACGGTTCATTACTCCGCAACACACCCACTTTATGGAATGCTGCCTTGCAGCGGAATTTATTTTATGATAGTCGGCAGGTGTCGCTCGATCATTTGATCTCGGAAGTGCTGGCAAATGAAAAAGAAATGAACACCGGCAGTGATACCGCTGCTCTCTACCTAAAAAACAAGCAGGAATATATAAAATTGTATAACGAGGCTTACCCCTCCGACGCAGGAACGATTGCGGGCAGCAAGGTTGTAAATGCTATCGCCATGTATGTTAGAACGATCGTTACGTACAACTCAAGGTTTGACCTTTTTATGCGTGGACAGAAGTCAGCGATGAAAAAGAATGAGGTGAAAGGCTTTAACCTATTTATGGGAAAGGCCCTGTGTGGAACATGCCATTTCATACCCTTTTTTAATGGGTCTAAACCACCTTCATATTATTATCAGGAGTCGGAAGTGATTGGGGTGCCTGCAAGCAGGGACACGCTCCATGCGGTGATAGACAGTGATCCTGGCAGATACAATGTAGTTAAAAAAGATTTCCTGAAGCATTCCTTTAAAACGCCCACACTCAGGAATATTGCGTTGACGGCGCCTTACATGCACAATGGCGTTTACAACACCTTAGAAGAAGTAATTGACTTTTACAATAATGGAGGTGGCCAGGGTTTGCACATAGAACTGGACAACCAGTCGTTACCTTTCGATAAGCTTGATTTAAGTAAAACTGAAAAAAAAGATATCATATCGTTTTTGAAGACTTTAACTGACACAACGATGTTCCGGTTCAACCCAAACACTATTAACTGATAAAGAAGATAGCTCCCTTTTTTGTTTAACTACGAGGAATAAATCGAAGCCATTATGTGTACATAACATACCTAAAAATATTTCCATGTAGTCTAAGTCTCGCCCTGTTTGCTGTTCAAGGATTACAACAAAAATGCCCTCTTTTTGGCTTACAATTCGTACATCAGAAATGATGGTTCAACCACTTTTAATAACAGTCCATAACGAAGCTGAAAATAAATACGCAGGAAACTTTGGTTACGTAAATAGTTTCCTTAGTTTTGTGGCTGATTATGGAAATGCAAGAGAGAATTCTACAAAAGGCGGCCGATTTGTTTCTGCTCTATGGAATACGTTCAATAACAATGGATGAAATTGCATTACAACTTGGGATTTCAAAAAAGACCATCTACCAATTTTTTGCAGACAAGAATGAACTGGTAACTGCGGTGATCATTAAGATTTTAGAACACAACCGGGATTGTTGTCACAGTTATAAAAAAACCGCCAGGAACGCAATTGATGAAGTGTTCCTTGCGATGGAGATGGTGCAGGAAATGTTTGAGAATATGAACCCCTCGATGTTATTCGATCTTGAAAAGTATCACCCCGTGGCGCATGAAAAATTTGTGAATTACAAAAACCATTTTCTACATAAAACGATCAGAGAAAATCTTGACTGGGGAATTAAAGAAGAATTGTACCGGGATGATTTTAACACAACTATTGTTACATTGATACGGCTTGAATCGATTATGCTTCCATTTCGTCAGAAAACGTTTTTAAGGAACCGCTTCAAGATAGCAGAGGTACAACAGGAACTTATCGAGCAATTTTTATTTGGTGTTGCCTCTTTAAAAGGATACAAGCTTATTTTAAAATATAAAGAAGAAAGAAATAAAAAAATATCTCAAGATGAAAATGAAAAGATTTAATAAAACGGGCTTGATATTATTTTTTAATATTCTGGCAATTGCAGCGTCAGCGCAGCAAAAACACGCGCTTTCAGCCAGGGAAGCGGTTGATTATGCATTAAAGAATAGCGTGCAGGTTAAAAATGCATTGATCAATATCCAGATCCAGCAGCAATCTAACAGGGAGATAACTTCCGCTGCCTTTCCTCAAATCGACGGAAACGTAAATTTCACAGATTACCTCAGCATTCCAACCAATTTATTACCAGGCGAGTTTTTCGGACAGCCCGCTGGCACATACATTCCTGTTAAGTTCGGAACAAAGTTTAACTCAACTTATGGCATCAACCTCCGCCAGATACTATTTGACGGCCAGGTTTTCGTGGGACTGCAGGCCAGAAGCGCTTCTATAAAATATGCAGAACAAAATGTTGCCGTAACACAGGAACAGATCAAAGCGAATGTATACAAAGTGTACTACCAGTTAGTAGTGGGCAGAACCCAGATTAGCCTGATTGATGCAAACATTAGTCGTGCAGAAAAACTGTTACACGACACCAAGGAGTTATTTAAAAATGGCTTCCAGGAAAAGTTGGATGTGGATAAGGTAAATGTTAGTCTCTCCAATTTAAAGACTGACCGAACCAAGGTAGAAAACCAGTTACAAACAGGTATCCTTGCCCTCAAATACCTGATGGGCATGCCGGTTAAGGAGCAGCTTGTCTTGACCGATAGTTTGTCTGACAGTGACCTTAAACAAAACCTGCTCACTGACGGAAGTTTCAGGTATGAAGACAGGGTTGAATACCAGCTTCAGCAAACAGTAGCAAAACTGAACGAATACAATGTTAAGCGTTACAAGGTAAGTTACTATCCCGCCCTTACACTAACAGGAGGGTATAACCGAAATGCGCAGCGCAATAGGTTTAATTTCTTTAAATCAGGGGAACCCTGGTTCTCAACAAGCTTTTTCGGGATAGGACTTGCGGTACCGATCTTTGACGGGTTTGCTAAAGACGCCCGCATTCAACAGGCAAAACTGCAGTTACAACAAACAAGGAATAATATCGCCGATCTCGAAAACAGCATTGAAAATGATATGCAGACCGCCAAGGTACAGATCGGAAACGCATTGCTGACGCTGGATGAACAGAAGAAAAACATGGCTCTTGCTGAACAGGTATATAACCAAACCAAGTTGAAGTATGAACAGGGCCTCGGTTCTAACCTTGAAATAACAAATGCGGAAACCGACATGATCACGTCGCAGAATAATTATTTCTCTGCCGTTTACGACGCCATCATCGCAAGATTTGATTATTTAAAAGCTATTGGAAAATTATAAACCCGGAATATAAATAAAACCCGAATTATGAGACAAATAATAAAATTAAGCCTGGTTATATTTTTGGCTGTAGGTATTACATCATGTAATTCCGCTGGTAATGATAAGAATGCCCAGGTTACAAAAAAGAAAGAGGCGCTACAGAAAAAGAAAGACCAATCGGCCAAACTTAGTGAGGAAATAACTACCCTGGAAAAAGAGCTCGCCAAAATAGACACTTCTGCGGTGAAAGAAGAAAAGGCGAAGCTGGTTGCCGTAACACCCGTTGCTTCAGCCAGTTTCACTCATTACATTGACCTGCAGGGCAGGGTAGATGCGGAAAACATTTCTTATGTAACCCCCCGTGGCCAGGGTGGCCAGGTAAGAGCGCTTTATGTCAAAGAAGGTGATGCAGTGAAAAAAGGCCAGCTTTTAATGCGTCTTGATGACGGCATCCTAAATCAAAACATGGAAACGGCAAAAACCCAATTGGCTTATGCCGAGAATATTTACCAACGTCAGAAAAATCTTTGGGACCAGCAAATTGGCACCGAGGTCCAGCTAATAACCGCGAAGAACAATGTAGACCAGGCAAAGCGTAACATCGCCACACTGGAAGAGCAGATGAAATTCGCGAACGTGTATGCGGAAGTGAGCGGTATAGCTGACGAAGTAAACATCAAAGTGGGAGAAGTTTTTACAGGAATGCCAACAACGGGGATAAAAATTGTGAATACCAGCAATCTCAAAATTGTTACTGAAATACCTGAAAATTATATTTCGAAAGTAAAGAAAGGCACGCCGGTGGTTATCACAATTCCTGATCTTAACAAAACCTTCAATTCAACGATAAGTTTGATCAGCCAGTCCATTGGCACCAGTTCAAGAGGATTTACTGCCGAAAGTAAACTGCCGGCATCGGCAAGTTTGAAACCAAACCAGATAGCACTTATAAAGATCCAGGATTACACGGCGCCCAATGCTGTCGCCATCCCGGTAAACACTGTTCAAACAGATGAAAAAGGAAAATTTGTGCTTGTAGCAAGTAATGAAAATGGAAAAATGATTGCCCGCAAGCGACCTGTTGTATTGGGTGAATATTATGGTGATAAGATCGAGATCAAATCAGGTATGCAGGATGGTGATGTTTTGATCACACAAGGGTTCCAGGGCTTGTACGAAGGTCAGTTAATAACGACCAACACAACTTCTTAAAAATCTTATTCCAATCGCTTCCATTGGGTTCAAAGAAAGTTCGTGAGAACATCCTTAATACTGGCTTCAAAAAATTAATTTATGAGCGCATTAGAAAATATAAAGGAAAAGTTTAAAGAGTTTAAGCCAACCAGTTGGTCCATAAATAATAAGACATCTATTTATCTGCTGATCATTTTCGTATCCATGATGGGGATATTCCAGTTTGTTACTTTACCAAAAGAACAGTTCCCGGATATTGTAATACCTACCATTTTTGTACAAACAATTTATGTAGGTAACTCACCAAAGGACATTGAAAACCTGGTTACCAGGCCTATTGAGAAACAAATAAAAGGTATCACCGGTGTAAAGATTAATAAGCTTAACAGTACTTCGGTACAGGATTTCTCGGCTGTAACAGTTGAGTTCAACACCGATGTTAATATTGACGTAGCGATACAAAAGGTAAAAGATGCGGTAGACAAGGCCAAGAAGGATCTTCCAAATGATCTTACGGAAGAGCCTAATGTTCAGGAAGTGAGTCTTTCTGAAATCCCCATCATGTTTGTTAACCTGAGTGGCGATTACGATATGCTGCACCTGAAAGAATATGCAGATAACCTGCAAGACAGGTTAGAAGAGTTGTCGCAGATCACAAGGGTGGATATTGTTGGTGCCCCTGAAAGAGAGTTCCAGATCAATGTTGATAATTATAAAATGCAAAGCGCGAATATCACATTTGATGACATTGCCGCTGCTGTTGCAAGAGAGAACGCGGATATTTCAGGAGGACTTTTGCAGGTAGGTGATATGAAGAGAACGTTGCAATTGAAGGGACAGTTTAAAACGGCTTATGATATTGACAAACTAGTGCTGCGGAATACAGCAGGCGCCCCAATTTACCTGAGAGATATCGCTGAAGTTAAAGACACCGTTAAAGAAAGGGAAAGCTACGCCCGCCTCAATGGCAAAAACGTGGTTACACTTAACATCGTTAAACGCGCTGGCGAAAACCTTATCATCACGTCTGATGAAATTAAGAAGAGAGTAGAGGAATCCAGGGGGATCGATTATCCCAAAGATCTTGAAGTGGTAATCACCGGCGACCTTAGCCGGAACACACGTACTTCTTTTAACGACCTGGTTAACTCAATAGTTATCGGCTTCGTACTCGTGTTGCTTGTGTTGATGTTTTTTATGGGGGTTACGAACGCGTTTTTTGTTGCCCTCTCTGTTCCACTAAGTATGTTCGTTGCTTTTATGTTCCTGCCCGCGGCCGAGCTGATCATTGGTGGCAATGTCACCCTAAACTTTATCGTGTTGTTTGCCCTTTTGTTCGGGCTCGGTATTATAGTGGATGACGCGATCGTGGTTATTGAGAATACGCACAGGATATTTGTTGAAGGAAAGGGTAGATTTTCCTCTGTAGCATCTGCGAAGATGGCAGCAGGGGAAGTTTTTGTGCCCGTACTAGCTGGTACGCTTACAACGCTTGCACCGTTCATACCGTTGTTGTTCTGGCCAGGCATCATTGGTAAATTTATGATCTACCTGCCTACCATGCTGATTTTCACTTTAAGTGCCTCGCTGATCGTAGCATTTGTAATGAACCCTGTATTTGCGGTAGATTTTATGAATCACCCCGATGACGAAGCAAAAAAATCCAAATGGTCGATCTTTAAGAAACCTGTATTCTGGATAGTTTTAGTGGTAGGAATAATATTAGACCTGAGTGGCTTTACGTTCCTGGGAAACCTGCTTATCTTCTTTATGATCCTGGTGGTACTAAACAGTTTTGTTTTTGAAGACATGATTCATGGCTTCCAGAACAAGGCGTTGCCATGGATCATGAATCATTATGAAACCCTGCTTCGCTGGGCATTAAAAGGGTGGAGACCCGTTTGGTTGCTGCTCGGTATTATTGGACTATTCTTTGCGTCGCTGGCTATATTCGTCGCGAGCAATGTGCCTGTTGTATTCTTTCCAAAAGGAGATCCGAACTTTATTTATGTATACCTGAAACTGCCGGTGGGTACGTCCGTTGATTACACCGATTCGATCACACACCAGCTTGAAAAAAGAGTATCAGCTGTGCTGGGTATGGAAAACGGCAAGAAAAATCACGTCGTAGAAAGTGTTATCTCCAACGTTGCCATTGGCGCAAACGATCCAAGCAGCGGCGATAGAAGTACGCGGCCGGAATTGGGCAGGATACAGGTGTCTTTCGTTGAATTTGAGAAAAGGGAAGGTGCATCAACAAAACCATACCTTGACTCCATACGACAGGCCATTAAAGGTATTCCGGGAGCGATCATTTCGGTTGACCAGGAGCAGAGCGGTCCACCGACTGAGCCGCCGATTAATATCGAAGTTAGCAGCGAGGATTTTGACAATCTTACTAAAACAGCCGTGAGCCTTAAAAACTACCTTGATTCAATCCAGGTAGATGGTATTGAAGAACTGAAAATGGACGTCGATCTCACTAATCCTGAAATTACGCTTATTGTTGACCGTGAGAGAGCCATGATTGAAGGTGTGTCAACCTCACAAATAGGCATGCAGATACGTACGGCATTGTTTGGAAGAGAAGTTTCAAAAATTAAAGATGGCGAAGAGGAATATAAGATCCAGTTACGTAACACGGAATTGCAGCGTAACAGCCTGGCCGATTTGTTAAACATGCAAATTGTTTTCCGTGATATATCATCCGGGCAGGTTAAGAAAGTGCCGATCAGTTCCCTCACGAAAGTGGATTATACCAGCACATTCGGCAGCATCAAACGTAAAAATGTAAAAAGGGTAATCACATTATATTCGAATGTATTATCTGGTTACACACCAACGGCAATCAATGCCGAATTGAAACAGGCCATCCAGGATTTTGATAAAACAGCAGATGGCGTAACCATTTCTCAAACAGGTGAAGGCGCGCAGCAGGCGGAAACTGGTGCCTTCCTGTTGAAAGCACTCATCATAGCCCTTGCGTTGATACTGTTTATCCTTGTGCTGCAGTTTAATTCAATCAGCAAATCAGTGATCATTCTCACTGAAATCATTTTCAGTATCATCGGTGTAATGCTTGGGTTTGCATTAACAGGTAAGACGGTTTCCGTTGTAATGACTGGTGTTGGTATCATTGGGCTGGCAGGTATCGTAATTAAAAACGGTATCCTTGTTATAGAATTTGCTGACGAACTGAGGGCACGTGGTATGAAGACAAGAGAAGCTGTTATTAAAGCTGGTAAAACACGTATCATCCCGGTATTGCTGACAGCAATCGCCGCGATATTGGGCCTGATACCATTAGCCATTGGTTTCAATATCAACTTTATCACCATGTTCTCTGAACTGAACCCACACATTTTCTTTGGTGGCGACAGTGCTACGTTTTGGGCGCCTTTGGCCTGGACAATCATCTTCGGGCTCACCATCGCGTTTTTTATGACGCTCATCATTGTACCAGGCATGTACCTGATTGCGGAAAGATTGAGGAGGCCTATGCGTAAACTGTTTGGTGGCAAGTGGATATCAATGCTGGGTATTCCGCCGTTGATCGTGATATTCATGTTCCTGATGATTTTCACGGGTTTCCATCACCAGTATGTGGTGGCTAAGAGAAGGAGAAGACTCGCTGGTCAGAAAGTGAATAAGGCTTTTATAGGTAGCTGGTTTTAAGCAAGCTATCAGTTATCAGCCGTCAGCTATCAGCCGTCAGCTATCAGCTATCAGCTATCAGCTATCAGCTATCAGCTCGACCCCGAACTGGAAACAGTATTGCAATTTTTAAAGAAAAACAGCCTGGCAGATCAAAAAAGATCTGCCAGGTTCTTTTTTTAGACATCCCCAAGCAGATGTAACCAAGAATTGGTCACCGGCTGATAGCTGACGGCTGATAGCTGATAGCTGATAAATAAATTTCATAATACTAATATATTTAGTAAATTTATGCTAACGAATTTACTAAACGCATTTGATCATGGGCACATCAACGCTTGAAAAAACGTCTTCTTTTCATTGGAACACTTATGGTATGATGGAATATATGCTGATTCTATACCCTTCTCAACAGGTAAATGAAAAAGTACTTTTGGAGAAACAGGGGTTTTGTCAGCAGTATGGTATTAAACCAGTCATAAAAGCCCTCAACCGTTGGATTCAAAATATTTGTCAAAAACAAAAGGGGTTTGAGCTCACCTTGAACAATTATAGCGGGTTTCCGCCGCATACCATTTACGTACGTGTGCAGGACCCTGAACCTGTGATTACCCTGATCAACCAGCTGAAGGTATTGGATGACTTTATCAGGTCTTCCAACTGTCCACCATTGAAGCCGAGTACCAAGCCATATTTAACAATAGCCAGACGGTTGACAATGGAAGTTTATGAGAAAGCGATTAAGGATTATTCACGAAAAGACTTTCATGAATCTTTTATGGTAAACGAGCTTGTCTTGCTGAAAAGAAGCCATCAATTTGATCCCTGCGGCGTGGTGAACAAATTTTCGTTTTTGCCCATTCATTCGTAATTACAAAAGGTTTGATAAAGCACAAAAGCCATTATCTATGAATCAAAATTTATTGGAATTGCCTGGATATCAATACTACGAGTATGTTCTTATCATAAATCCACATGAAGATCTTAGGAATAAAGTATTGCATGTAAAAGAGGAATTTCATGAAAAGTATAAAGCACCAGCCGCGAAATGGGATAAGCCGCATATAACCCTGGCCAAATTTGTAGTGTGGCAGATGATGGAAGAAAAGATTGTTAACCGCTTGAAAATTGCGGCGATGGGAATGCCTACATTTAAGATTCATCTGAAAGATTATGGCAGCCATCCTTCTCATACCATATTTATAAATGTCGTCACCAAATTGCCGGTACAGGATCTTGTTAAGCAGGTGCGCCAGGCTAAAAGATTGATGAAGTCGCCAGACCATGATCCTTTTTTTATAATGGAGCCGCAAATAACCGTTGCACGAAATCTTACACCGGAACAGTATGAGCCTGCCTGGTTGGAATACTCACACCGGAGTTTTACCGGAAGTTTTATTGCTGACGGCATGTTGTTGATCAAAAGAAGGCAGGGTGAGAAAGCATACCAGATAGTGCAGCGATTTGATTTTATGAACTTACCAGTAACAACAAGACAGGGGGCTTTATTCCCCTAGATCACCTATAGACAGGAATTGATAATCAGCCGCAGACAAAGAGAAGATGTTGGCAGGGAAAACAACATTAGCAGTTACGTACAAGAACAACAGTATAACAACAGTGCCCAGAACTTGAAGCACTGTAAGGAATCACAGGGAACCATTGTAACATTGTTTCCTGACTAAGAATAATACTGCCAGCATCTTCTCTTTTTATCTGTGGACAATCGCTTTTTGACCTATTGAACAACAGACTAAAGGAAGATATGCAAGACGAAGAAAGCACCACTGATTATTTTGACACCTACAAAAAAGGACGGGGCGCACAATACAATACCGCCAACAAATTTTTAAAGACTGAAATAGTCCGGGAACATGTTGAAGGCATAGATGACTGGATAGAGCCAAATATCAAAACGCAGTATCTTGAAGACACCGCAAAGGGGATTGTAAACAAAGTGGAAAGCCCAGATGTGGGGATGTTGTACAGTATGAATCCTTACCAGGGATGTGAGCATGGTTGTATCTACTGTTATGCCCGCAATTCCTTTGAGTACTGGGGCTACAGCGCAGGACTCGACTTTGAAAGTAAGATCATTGTTAAAAAGAATGCCCCTGAACTGCTCAGGAAATTTTTGATGAATGTTAATTGGAAATGCGCTCCCATCGGGTTAAGTGGTAATACAGATTGCTATCAGCCCGCGGAAAAAAAATTCAGGTTAACAAGGCAGTTGTTAGAAGTTTGCCTTGAATTTAATCAACCGGTAGGCATCATCACAAAAAATGCTGGCATACTCAGGGACAAAGACCTGCTTACAAAAATGGCGGAGCGAAAGCTTGTGTCGGTACTTGTTTCTATTACCTCTTTCAATGATGAGTTGCGGCGCGCAATGGAACCCAGGACCACTACTGGTAAACAGCGTCTGCGGGTTATTGAGGAACTTAGTAAATCCGGCATACGGATGGGTGTTATGCTGGGACCGATGATTCCTGGGCTCAACGAACATGAAATGCATAATATCATGAAGGCTGCCAGTGAAGCGGGAGCGGTGTTTTCCGCCTATACTTTTATCAGGCTGAACGGCGCCGTAAAACTTCTTTTCCATGATTGGCTATATAAAAACTTCCCGGACCGCGCAGATAAAGTGTGGCATCTTATCGAACAATCGCATGGTGGCAAAGTCAACGACAGCCAATGGGGAAGGCGCATGCGCGGTGAGGGTGAAATTGCCACGATCGTATCACAGCAGTTCCAGAAATATAACAAACGTTATGGGTTGAACCAGGAAAGATGGGAGCTTGATAGCACGCAGTTTCAAAGGCCGGGTGATCAGTTGAGTTTGTTTTGACTTTTTGTTTCGATAGTGCCCTTTGTGCCTCCCTTGTATGCCTTGTGGTTAAAAAAGAATTCCCACAGAGACGGACTGGATCTTTGGAAGCTTTTGGGATGAGCTTTTTTAACCACTAAGGGCACAAGGAAGGCACCAGGTACACGAAGACAACTTAACTACTAACTACCATCCCCATTTCGGAAAAAAGTATTTCCGAAAGTCATCAGGGTGCCATAGTTCCCTTTGTGCCTCCCTTGTGTGCCTTGTGGTTAAA
>JBBPYM010000393.1:0-3596 GCA_038199905.1 Chitinophagales bacterium
CAATGAAGTGAAGAAAAAAAGAACAAATCAACCGAGATTTAAAGGAGTTAGAGAAATGATATATTTGTAACAGTCCAATTCATCGAACTAAACCGATGTTCTATCAGCATGACACCTAAAAAATATGACGAACTAAAGCACATTATTGTATTATTTGATTACGGCTTTAGGTTGACGGGCATTCCTGTGAAAAGGGACAGGTCTTCAATGCAAACAATGTTGTATCCGGCACTTCTTCGTTTCTGTAAACTTGAATAAATAAAAGGTGGTTAAAAATTAACTGACTTCAAGATTACATAGTTTTTATTTTACTTCTGAATAATTATTTGCTGCCTTTCCTTATACATTCCATCAGTGATTTCAATTATATATACGCCGGATTTAAAGTTTGCCAGATTAATACTTGCTTGTTTGGTTTAATTTTCTTTTTGTGTTTCCTTAAGGTTCCTGTGTTGTCAAAAATCTTTACTTCTGAAATGCTTTGCTTTATTGAATTCGTTTTTCCATCATCAGTAATTAATAACAAACGCAGTTGCACCTGGTTGGACTCCAAAGGGTAATGAGGCCAGAAATAAGCCATTCGCCGTGCTAAAACTGAATCCGCCTGCATAAGATGTATGAACTACAGTGTTAATCGTAACTTGGGTGTTAAAAACATTTGGATATTCCGGTGATGTTGACCCAATTCCGGTGATATTAACCTCCTAAAAGGGTTACAAGCTGAGGCGATGGGTTGGTTGCTGCTTACTGGCAATGGCATGGCTCATTCCACTACTAAAAAGGTACCGCTGGAGGAATGGGAAACAGAAAAGCTATACCTGGCACCCTGGGTCTCTGTCAGGCTTCTTCCTTCCTATATTATGCGCCAGGCGAAAAGACAATACCATTGCCTTTCATGGAAATTTTTATTCCCTGCCACAGGGAACCTTTTCTAAAAGTCCCCAGGTATTGGTAAGGATAAAGGATAATGAATTGGTTATCCATAACTCAGATGATGAATTTATTTGCAGTCATCTTGTTGCTGAAACAAAAGAGAAAGCTGTTATTAACACCGACCACAAACGGGACAAGTCAGTCAAAATAAATGAACTCATAAAGCAAACCGCTGCTGTGTTTGATGATGGCTTTCTGGCTACCGAATACTTTGAACTTTTGCGTAAAGACAAAGGCCGCTATATCCGCGACCACATACAGGCATTAAGTCAGGAGATATCAAGCAAAGATAAAAATCAGGTAAGTCAGGTATTAAAAAATGCATGGAGGAAAAATACCTCAGCGCTACAACCTCTAAAGAGTTTTGCAGGTAAAATCAGGAGAAGAACAAAGAAACGTACCCTCCATGGGTAAGGTGGTACTTCTGGATCCGGATAGAACAAAGAAGGCAGAAATGAAACCAGACAAAAGCAGCCTCGACACATATGAAGAAATCTTTAGTAATAACCAATAGAAACTTTTGCGCGTTTATCAGTGCAATTGCACCAGCCAGCGGCAGGGGTTGTCGGGTATCCCCTACACTTATTTACCCCTTCATAATAAATAAAAACAAATAAATGAAAAGTACTAACAAAAACAAAATGAGCAGTTATTGTAAACAGCTACGCCTGAATGCGGTGGAGGAGCAGGTCAATAGCCTTGCCGATAAAAAATACAAACACAGATAAAATTCCCTGTTGGAAAAGATACTCCGATGGCTTGTGAAAATCTTATTGTACAATTCGATCATCATCGCTGCCAAAGGATAAGGTTGTCTTCTAAAGGCACAGATACGTTTTCGTAATCTGGAACAATATAGGGCGTGTAATCGCTTACAGGTCTTGAGCCATCTGTGTGTGCAGCATATTCATTCAGGCCATTGGCGAAAGCAACCTGATTCATTTTTATTTTGACAGGAGCATCGCCATTCATTCCATTTGCATATAACCCCACGAAAACATATTCAGGATTCAAACCATTTAGTTTGACCTGCACGTGGAATAGGTGTCCATTGTCTTTATCTTCGCTATGAACCTCTCCGAATTGTACATCGTTCCATTTTTGTAAAAGCTCTTTATGCACACGCGTTATCTTCATTCCGGCAGCGCCTTTTTCCGCGGCTCTTTTAAGATAGTTATCAGCCGCGGACAGGTAATAGTTTTCTGTGTATTCCCTGACTACCCTGTTAGCAGAAAAGCGAGGCGTTAGCATCGCCATGCTTTTGCGCATCCTGTTTATCCATTTCTCCGGGATACCTTTTTCATTGCGGTTATAAAATTCAGGAACGACTTGCTTTTCCAATAAATCGTATAAGTCTCCTGCTTCTTTTGCATCCCAGGCAGGGTCTTCGCCATGCTCTTTCTTATCGCCTAACGCCCAACCTACTTCAGGTGTGTACGCCTCCGCCCACCAGCCATCCAGCTCTGATAAATTAATTCCTCCATTGACCAGCACTTTCATTCCACTTGTTCCGGAAGCTTCCCAGGGGCGTCTCGGGGTATTGATCCAAACATCCGTTCCCTGTACCATGTGCCTTGTAAGCAGCACATCGTAATCACTCAGGAAAACAACATGATTATATAAATTATGCTTTTGAATAAACAGAACCCATTCCCTGATCAATGCTTTTCCTGATTCATCGAATGGGGGCGCCTTTCCGGCGATAACTAACTGAACAGGGTGCTCGCTATTAGTAAGTATGCGCACAAATCGTTCTTCATCATGCAACAAAAGGTCAGGCCTTTTGTAAGGAACAAACCGGCGGGCAAAACCCAGGGTTAACGTGTTGGGATTAAATACATGTCTCGCATTCTCAATAAATTCCGATGATTGGCCGGCAACATTTGATTGTGCTTCAAATCTTTCCCGTGTAAAATTCACCAATTCATTGCGGCAGTCATTGCGCATTTGCCACAGGGTTTCATCCGGTATTTTGTTGATATCTTGTTCTAAAGTCTCCAATTCACCTTTCCACCGGTTTTTCCCGCAGGCATTCGTCCAAACCTTATCAGCAAATACACTATCCCAACTTGGCATGTGCACTCCATTAGTAACATGGCCGATTGGAATTTCGATTATGGGTTGCCGCGGGAAAAGGACGCTAAAGAGATGCCTGCTGACCCTTCCGTGTAAACGGCTTACTCCATTAACTTGCCCGCTTCCCCGAATGGCCAGGTAAGCCATGTTGAAATATTCTGAGGTGTCAAACGGATTGACACGACCCAAAGCCATCATGTTATTGAAGTCGATTCCTAATTCATTTTTGGCATAGTCGCCAAAGAACTGCCACATCAGTGACGGACTAAAGTGATCAAATCCGGCAGCAACAGCCGTGTGCGTAGTGAATAGATTTCCGGCGCGGGTAACAGCCAGTGCGGCTTCGAAAGAAATCCCGTTTTCTTTCATAAAGTCAGCGGCACGCTCCAATGTAAGAAATGCAGCGTGGCCTTCATTCATATGACAAACTTCGGGCTGAATGCCTAATGCCTGAAGAAGTTTCCAGCCACCTATTCCTAAAAGGATTTCCTGTTTGATCCGCATCTCAGGGCCCCCGCCATAGAGTTCACTGGTTATTTCCCGGTGTTCAGGCAAATTCACCACGTCGTTGCTGTCTAACAGATATA
>JBBPYM010000394.1:0-10698 GCA_038199905.1 Chitinophagales bacterium
GAATTCGATCCGCTGACATTAGAAAACTGTTTTAAAGTTCTTGCGACTGAAAAGAATATCAAAGCAGGTGAATTACAATTGCCATTCAGGATCATGCTGGTCGGAGGTAAATTCGGCCCCCCTGTTTTCGACATAGCAGCTACTATCGGTAAAGAACAAACGATAAGCCGGATTCTCAAAGGTATAAAAGCATTATAAGCCACAAAGTGAACGCAAAGCCAACACAAAAAACATCCTTTGCGTACCTTTGCGCTTCCTCTTTGCGCGCTTTGCGGTTAAATTCTTCGAACCATTTACTATTTTTACAGCACAACGTAAGACGCACATTCTAAATTACCTTATATGTTTGAGACACTAAATACCCGCTTAGAAAACGCCATTTTAATCATCACGATCAACAGGCCGGATAAACTCAATGCCCTTAATAACAAGGTAATGGAAGAACTGTCACTTGTACTTGATGAAATTTATAACAATGTATCAATAAGGTCAGCAATTATTACCGGTTCCGGCTCCAAAGCTTTTGTCGCGGGTGCCGACATTACCGAGTTCATGCAGATCAGGGAAGATGGTGCCGCGCTGGCAAAAAAGGGCCAGGATATTTTTTTTAGAATTGAAAACGCACCCAAGCCTATTGTTGCCGCAGTAAACGGCTTCGCCCTCGGCGGTGGCTGTGAACTCGCGATGGCCTGTCATTTCAGGATCGCGTCCGACAATGCAAAATTTGGTCAGCCGGAAGTTAACCTGGGCATTATTCCAGGTTACGGCGGCACGCAACGTTTAACCCAATTGATCGGTAAGGGCCGGGCAATGGAATTGTTAATGACAGCCACCCTGATAGATGCACCTACAGCCCTTCAATACGGACTGGTAAATTATGTTGTTGCGCAAGAGGAATTGATGAACAAGTGTATTGCAGTTCTTTCAATAATAAATGATAAACCGCCTGTTGCTATTTCCAAATGCATCACAGCGGCCAATGCTGTATTTGACCATTCCCTAAATGGCTACGAAATAGAAGCAGAAGCTTTTGGGGATTGTTTTAAAACGGAAGATATGAAAGAAGGCGCCACAGCTTTCCTTGAGAAAAGAAAACCGGTCTTCCAGGGAAAGTAATAACGTTGTTGGTCTGCGCTGGCATGTATAAACAATAAACTATAAACTTGAACATATGAATTTTAGAATAGAAAAAGATACCATGGGAGAAGTTAAAGTTCCCGTGGATGCGCTGTATGGAGCACAGACCCAGCGCAGCATAGAAAACTTTAAAATTGCGCAGGACATCAACAAAATGCCAAAAGAGATCATCCGCGCATTTGCTTACCTGAAAAAAGCAGCGGCACTTACGAACCTGGAAGCCGGTGTTCTATCGCAGGAAAAATCAGACCTTATTGGCCAGGTTTGTGATGAAATCCTTGAAGGTAAACTGGATGAGTTCTTTCCTTTAGTAGTATGGCAAACAGGTAGCGGAACCCAGAGTAACATGAACGTTAATGAAGTTGTTGCCTACCGCGGGCACGTGATTAAAGGCGGCAAACTTACTGACAAAGACAAGTTCCTACACCCAAATGACGACGTAAATAAATCACAGTCATCCAACGACACCTTTCCCACCGCAATGCATATCGCGGCCTATAAAATACTTACTGAAGTTACCATCCCCGGCATCGAAAAATTGCGGGACACGCTGGCTGAAAAAAGTAAAGCATTCATGCATGTGGTAAAGATAGGAAGAACGCATTTTATGGATGCCACACCTATCACCTTGGGACAGGAAATAAGTGGTTATGTATCACAGCTAACCCACGGTCTTAAAGCGATAAGAAATACCCTGCCTCACTTATCAGAGCTTGCGCTTGGTGGCACAGCGGTTGGCACGGGCATCAACACACCGGCAGGGTATTCTGAGAATGTTGCCGCCCATATAGCCGCTTTGACAGGGCTTCCATTTATCACTGCTGAAAATAAGTTTGAAGCACTCGCTGCTCATGATGCAATTGTTGAAACACATGGCGCATTAAAAACTGTGGCAGTAAGCCTCATGAAAATAGCCAACGATATTCGCATGTTGTCGTCTGGACCACGGTCAGGCATAGGCGAAATTTTTATTCCCGACAACGAACCCGGTTCTTCTATTATGCCGGGCAAAGTAAACCCTACGCAGTCGGAAGCACTTACAATGATCGCTGCACAGGTGATGGGAAATGATGTTTCTATAAACATCGGCGGCGCTACAGGTCATTTCGAACTGAACGTTTTCAAACCTTTGATGATCTATAACTTTTTGCATTCCGCAAGACTCCTGGGTGATGGCTGCATGAGCTTTAATGATAAGTGTGCTGTTGGCCTGGAGCCGATAGAAGGCAATATTAAAAAGCATTTAGATAACTCACTGATGCTGGTAACTTCCCTGAATACTAAGATCGGTTATTATAAATCTGCAGAAATTGCACAAAAAGCGCATAAAGAAGGCACTACGTTAAAGGAGATGGCTGTTAAACTGGGTTATGTAACTCCGGAAGAATTCGACGAATGGGTTATCCCCTCAAACATGGTTGGCAAAATTGACTGAGCGCCAGGTATGGGGTATGGGGTATGGGGTATGAGGTATGGGGTATGAGGTATGGGGTATGAGGTATGAGGAACGAGTGAACTACCTACCAACAAATATCTGACTTATAAAAAATATTAAAGCCCCTGCTTGCAGGGGCTTTATTGAAACTTATATAACTATTTGCATAGCTGATAGCTGATAGCTGATTGCTGATAGCTGATAGCTGTTACCCCATACCTCATACCTGGCACTAAGACACCTGAATATGATCATTCACTTTCGAATTCGTTTCAACAACAGCATGATCGCCAGCCTCGGGATGATTTTTGAAAAAGCGCTTTTGGAATAGCAAGATTGCAATGACACCTGCCGAGATGGAGGCATCCGCGATATTAAAAACAGGACTGAAAAATTCAAAATCGTTTCCGCCAACAAACGGCAACCATGTTGGATAATGAGATTGTATGATGGGGAAATACAGCATGTCTACCACTTTGCCGTGAAGGAAACCAGAATAGCCTTTTAAGGGAAACATTTTAGCGACATGCGTAAAAGTGCTTTCTTCAAATAACAACCCGTAAAACATGCTGTCGATAAGGTTGCCAAGAGCGCCGGCGAATATAAGGCCAGTGCAAACAATAAACCCGCGACTGTATTTTTTTTGAATGATGCTGCGAATATAGAAAACACCAAAAATAACGGCAAACAACCTGAACAATGTAAGCGCCATCTTTCCCATTTCACCCCCAAACTTCCACCCCCAGGCCATGCCTTCATTTTCAACAAAATAAATCTGGAACCATGTCCTATTCCATCCAAGGGGACGAATACCCTTATCATAAGGGGTAAGCATAGTGTGATATTCATCCCAGCTATAACTTAAAGGCATATGAGTTTTGATCCAGATCTTTAGAACCTGGTCAGCTATGATTATAATAAGTATTAAAAAGAAAATATATCTGGCCTTCACAAATTAAAAATTTGAACGCAAATATAGAGCAATTTAACCGCAAAGGAAAAGCCAAAAGAAAGTGTAAACCTACACCAGACCGTTGCGTCTTCTATGTGCCAGGCTTACTTTTTCCAAAGCGGTAAAAAAAATTATTCATAATAAACTCGTTTCACTCGTTGTGAAATTCCCGTCATGATCTCGTAGGGAATTGTATCCGCCCATTTCGCAAGCAATGACACAGGCAGCTCCTTACCAAAAACAATTACATCATCTCCCTCCTGCACGCCATTTATACCTGTGATGTCAAGCATTGTCATATCCATGCAAACATTGCCCACAACAGGTGCCTGCTGACCGTTAACAAGCATTTTGCCTTTGCCGTTGCCAAGCCTGCGTGGATAACCATCTGCATAACCTAATCGTACCGTGGCAATCACCGAATCCTGGAACAACAGGCCTTTCCTCCCATATCCAACGGTCTCGCTTTTTTTCACAGATTTTATCTGGGCGATAGTCGTTCTAAGACTGGAAACTTCTTTAAGATCAAGTAAGCCGGAGGCTCCGCTATCAATACCGTATAACCCGATCCCTAAACGCACCATGTCCAATTGCATATCGGGGTGACGCGAGATGCCGGCTGAATTATCAATATGCCGCAGAAATGGATAGCCGGTGGATCGTTGTATTTCGTTACAGGCATTGGAAAAATTCCGCCCCTGGATGCGTGTATATTCATCATGCATTGGGTCTTCGCTTGCAACGAGGTGACTGAAAACACTTTGTACCTTAAAAGCGCTGATCCTCAAAGAATCAATCAGAAGCGGCAGTTGCTGTAAATCAAATCCTAACCTGTTCATACCAGTTTCCAGTTCGATATGCACCGGGAAATCAGAGATGTTTTTTCGCTTCAGGAAGGCATCAAATTTATGTAATATATTGAAAGAATAAAGATCAGGCTCCAGCTGATATTGGCACAATGCTTCGAAAGTGCTTTCTTCAGGATTCATAATCATTATCGGCAGGCTGATGCCGGCTTTGCGCAATTCTATCCCTTCATCTGCATAAGCCACCGCCAGGTAATCAACTTTATGAAACTGAAGCAGGTTAGCTATTTCGTGACTGCCGCTGCCATAAGAAAATGCTTTAACCATCGCCATGATTTTAGTGGCAGGGTGAAGCATTTTGTGATATGCGTTAAGGTTATGGAGTATCGCGTTCTGATCAATCTCCAGCACAGTCTGGTGAATCTTTTGTTCTAACAGGTAGGCGATTCGTTCAAATTCAAATATCCTGGCGCCTTTTAACAGTATTGATTCGTTGCTAAATGAAAGCAAAGGGAACTCTTTCAGAAAAGAATCCATGTCCGGGTAAAAGAAAGATTTCATCCCGCTTACCATTTCAAAAGCCTGGAAATGTTTTGAAATTTGAGGACCGATGCCAAACAACCTGCTGATATTTTTTTGATTGAGTGAATTGGCGATTTCGACATACAAATCCCGTTCATTTTTACCACTTTGAAGGATATCTGAAAGAATAATGGTCTTTTTAGTATGTTGTTGCTGGTGGGTTAAAAAATCCAGGGCAATCTTCAGTGAACTCAGATCAGCACTGTAACTGTCATTTATAATTGAACAGTTGTTAATGCCCTTGTTGAGCTCCAGTCGCATAGCGATGCGCGTTAGTTTTTCAAAATGCTGACTGATATATTCATGATCCATACGCAGGTACAACAATGTGCACCAGCAGGTAATGCTGTTCTCTATGGAAGCATCATCAGTAAAAGGGATACGGATTTTTATCTCCTGCTGTTCATACAAGGCAGTTATTGCTGTGCTGTCAGTTTCCTTTATAACAGACGTCACTTTAAGGGTTGCTTCTATTTTAGAGCTCCAGGTAAAAAAATTTATTTTAGAGGCTGTGGTGCCATCCCGTAAATGTTTTATATAAGACGCTATGCCTTCGTTGATTGCAGGATAATCATTTGAATAGATAAGCGTATCTACATTTTTAAAAAGCTGTAACTTCTCATTCACCTTTTGACGAATGTTTAAAAAGCCTTCGCTGTGCGCTTCTCCTACATTGGTAAAAATACCAATCGTGGGTTGAATGATCTTTTCAAGCTTGTTCATTTCATCACTCTCAGAAATACCAGCTTCAAATATCGCTAACGTATGAGCAGGGGAGATCTGCCACACACTCAAAGGAACACCTATCTGTGAATTATAACTCTTCGGACTTCTTACAATATTATACTTTTCTTCCAGCAACTGGTTCAGCCACTCCTTAACAATTGTTTTACCATTGCTTCCTGTAATCCCAATTACCGGGATGCCAAATTGTTTTCTATGATGCGCTACTAATACATGCAGAGCCTGCATGGCATCCTTTACCATAATGATATTAGCACCAGTATATTCTTCAGTTATTATCTTTTCGCTTACCACAAAGTTACGGACACCCTTTCCATACAACTCTTTGATAAACAGGAGACCATTACGTCTCGGACCCATTAACGAAAAAAATAAGGAGGAAGCAGGAAAAATAAGTTTGCGGCTATCAAGCAATAAATGCTCAATGACGCCATCCGACTGTTTTGATAAGAATTCGCCTTTAATAATTACAGCAATATCTTCTATAGTATAACTCACGTAAAATTATCTTGTTGAGAAATTAAATTTCTTTGTTTGCTTTTATATCAGCATCATGTTGTAATTGTTCTTCTTCTTCGTTGGCCTTGTTCATAGAGTATATGATGGAAGCAATAATAGACACCAGAATTACCAACAGCGATATGTATGTTGGCACATGAATACCCACAATTTCAACAAGCATTTTCAGGCCGATAAATATAAGCACGATTGCAATACCTTGCTGCAGGTACCGGAATTTGTTAACGGCGCCTTTTAAAAGAAAAAACAACGAACGTAGCCCGAGCACCGCGAATATATTGGAAGTATAAACAACCAATGGATTTTGCGAAATAGCAAACACTGCCGGAATAGAATCAAGTGCAAAAATAATATCTGTTGTAGCAAGCATTACAATAACAACAAACATATTCGTATAAAATCGTTTTCCGTCAATCATAACGGTAAACTTACCGTTAGCTTCCTCGTGTGTTATAGGAAGAAAACGTTTAAGTATTTTGTAGATCTTGCTGTCCGAGAGGTTTTCCTCCTCCTGGCCTTTAGCAGAGAACATCCTTATACCTGTAATCAGAATGATAACACCAAATACGTAGAGTAGCCAGTGGAATTTCTGAATTAATTCAATGCCAATGGCAATGAACAGAATACGCAATCCTATCGCCATTAAAATACCGATAAGTAGTGCCCTTGCATAGTGTTGCTCCTTTACACCGAAAAAAGAAAATATCAATATAAAAATAAAGATATTGTCAATGCTTAACGACCATTCCATTAGGTAAGCACTGAGATATTCTATAGCAACCACATGTCCGTTGCCATACCATAGCAAGCCAAAAAACAATAACGCCAGCGTTACCCACAGTATGGTTTGCAACAACGCTTTTTTTATCGAAATGGTGGTTGATTTTTTGCTTAACAACCCAAGGTCCAAAACGAGGGCAACTACTAAAACGATCCCAAAAACCAGATAAGTTAAACGATCAGATAACATTTTTATTTTTTATAATTACAAAAATCTGTTCAAAATTTAGCCCCATCCCGATCTAAGGCATACTAGCACACGGTATTTGTTTATCCGATAACACCAAAGGAACCCTGTTACTCCTCGCCTCCCTGTCTCCGTGGTTTAAATTACGGCTAACTACCATATCTCCGTCTTCTCACCAGTTGATAAATCACCCCGGCAACAATCACGAGTATTATCGGCAATATTATATTAATTACCTGCCATTTTAATTTTCCGTCTTCCAATTTCTTTTTATCTATCAGTCGCAACGTATAATCTTTGCTCCTTGTCTCAAGGATACCAGAGTTATCTGTCATGTATTCAATGCAGTTAAAAACAAACTCTTTGTTTGCATACTGGTAACCTGTAAACATATTTTTACCCATGGGTAAAGGTCCGTCTTTCTGAGATACAGCGTTTAAAGCGATATCACCGTCAGAAATAATTATCATCTTGTTATCTGAAACATTCGCAGGCGCAAATGGTTGTTTGTAAAAAGCCATTGAGTCTTTCATTGCTGCCGATATGCGGTTTGTAAAAACAGAAGAAAATTTACCTTCCAGCAGAACAGCCACCGGCACATTTGTTTTAGTGAAAGAACTATAATCTTCGCGTGTTTGCACCGTCTTCCATGAAACTCTTGCCGGACTTGACAATACTCTGGCATAAGGCGAAGTGGTTAGCAAAAAGGTTTTTTTTATTCCGGCAGCTTTTACTGTGTCAATCGAACTAGGAAACTGCGATACTACATAATCCAGGTTTTTTGCGATGGGGTGTCCATTGTTATTACTTAAAAGCGGGAAATAGTTCCAGTCTACCAGCTCTATTTGCGGCTTGCCGCCGACGCTGCCAATAACGGAAGGCATTTGGTCGCAGTTGATGTCCTCCACCAGGTCGAGATTAATTCTTGCGCCGTATTTAAACAGTTGGTCCTCCAGGTTAAGGGCGCGGTCAAAAGCTATAAAATCATTCTGGGCGCGTTGCAGGCTGTCGTACTCGGCATAAAGGTTGTCGATCATCCAGATCACTTTTCCTCCATTCATAATATACTGGTCGATCTTAAGTTTTTGCTGGTCCGTAAACGGTTCCGTTGGTTTAACAATTAGTAAGGTGCTGAAAATTGAAGGGATAGCAGCCACGTTGTCAATCGGCAGTATGCGGAAATCATAGTTAGCCTTAATAGTATTTATCAAGTCATACACATCATAGGAGAGTGATTGGCCATTGCCGGTTAAATACCCTACCAGCGGTACGGAATCCTGGATTATTTTGTGAATGGCGTTGGCAAGTTTATATTCCAGCAGTGCTTCTGCGTTATTTAATGAGTTAATACCGTTTACCGAACTCTGTCCCTGTAAAAAGTCAACCGCCATCGCCCGGCCTTTATACGTAAACAAGGCACCAGGGTAAATAAAGCGTTCTTCCTGCCCCTCACCCTCATCGGTTTGGGCTTTCACGTTCATGGGGGCAAGCCCTAAACTATTTAGCGAATCCAGGAAAACCTGTTTCATCGTATCGTTTAATCCCTCACCCGGTCTTTCAAATGTGTAATGAATGCTCCTTCCACCGTTTTCTTTGAACTCCTGCAACATTTCTCCCGCGCTGTTAGCAAGCTTCTTAAAGCCTGCCGGCATGTCACCGGTAAGAAACAGGGTGATATTTACCTGCTCATCGAGATTACGAAGCAATTTTTTGGTAGGTTGGGAGAGTGTGTATCGTTTTTCAAGCGTCAGGTCTAACCGTGAATGAAAAACAGCTGCTAACAGGTTGATTACTGCAATTAATAACAGCAACCATATCCAGCCATATGTAGAATTAAGCAATTTTTTCATCAGGATATATTCACCTTTAACGAACCACCAGGTTACGATGTGTAAAAAACAAAAAAGTCGAGATAATGCTTAGGAAATAAATCACATCGCGACTATCGATAACACCCCTGCTCACACTGCGATAGTGGAAGTCTATGCCAATCATTTCAATATAATAATCGGGCCCAGCGGTAAATACCGGAATTTTACTAATGGCGTCAAATCCACTGTATAATAATATGCACGCAGCCGCACAAATGATAAAGGCTGATACCGCGTTATTAGTAAAGCTGCTGCAAAATATTCCGATAGCAGTAAACACAGCGGCCAGGAAAAATAACCCGATATAGGAACCAATTGTTGCGCCTGTGTCGATTTCGCCACTTACAGACAGCGCTTTTATAGAAAACACATACAGAATGGTAGGCACCAATGCAAGGAACACGATAAGCAGGCATCCCAAAAATTTTCCATTTACAATCTCCCACCGGCGGAGTGGCCTGGTCTGCAGGATCTCATAGGTGCCCGCCCGGAACTCGTCGGAAAAGCTGCGCATGGTGATTGCAGGTATCAGCAATAATAATATCCAGGGAGAAAGACTAAAAAACTTATCCATGTTAGCATAACCGAAATCTAGAATGCTGGTATCCGGCAAAACAAACAACATTAGCCCATTGATCAACAAAAAAACAAGAATAGCCAATAAACCAGTCAGGTTACTAAAGAACTGCCGGAACTCCTTTTTACAGATTGACCACATGGATCAAAAATAAGAGATATAATGGAGAGAAAATGAAGTTTTGCACTTTCATAACGCCCTGAGAGCCTTAAAAAAAATTTTTTTTAAATAATCGTGATAGTCGTGCAGCAGATTGAAATAAGCGATTGTCTGTATATAAGGAACGCTTAAAATTTGAGATTTTGGGTTTCTCCTGATAGCCCTGGATTTTCTTACAATATTTTTAAACCTTTCCTTTCTGAAGAAAATACGGTTAGGCTACAATTAATAACCGAAACCAACTGCATGAAGATCTCGCCTAATAGCGGGATCTTCTTTTTTATGCCATGATATCTTCCGGCCGCCAAAAAAAAACCTTCCGGCAAGCCGAAAGGTTTGTGAAATTTTATTTTTCGAATCTTATACGGCGAAACTTTCCCCACAACCGCAACTACGACTTGCATTAGGATTACTAAAATAGAATCCTTTACCATTTAAGCCGTCACTAAAATCCAGGGTAGTGTTTACGAGGTAGAGAAAACTTTTCAAATCGGTAACCACTTTCAGGCCGTTATGCTCAAAAACCTGGTCCATCGGTTTCGGCTCGTTGTCAAAATCCATCTTGTAACTCAATCCTGAACATCCGCCACCAACCACAGACACCCTGAGAAAATACTCTTTATCGCCAATGGCAGCATCCTTCATCAGATGCTCCACCTTCTCCTTCGCTTTATCACTTACGTAAATCATAACTTTTAATTTTAATATCTTAAACCCCAAAATAAACCATAAATCTACCCAAAATCGAACAGTTCTGAATTTTGCAACACCCATACCTTATACCCCAAACCCCATACCTCACACCTCGTACCTCATCTCCCAGAACGGACTAACCTCCCTTAACCTGTTTACCGTTGACGTTACCTGTTCAATTACGTAGTTTATTTCTTCTTCCGTAGTAAACCTGCCCAGTCCAAAACGTAGTGAAGAATAGGCCGGTTCATCGGCA
>JBBPYM010000395.1:0-3441 GCA_038199905.1 Chitinophagales bacterium
CGTTAAATCGCTGGCAGATGTTATTGAATTCAATAATAAGAATGAGCATGAAGTGATGCCGTATTTCCGGCAGGAAACGCTTGAAAGCAGTGAAGAAAAAACAGGACTCGATAGCAAGGAGTATTTGGAAGCACTGGACAAAACAATCGGTTCCCGAAAAATAATCAATGACCTTATGGAACAGGGTAACCTGGATGCAATCTGCGGCACCAGCACCGGCCCGGCCTGCTGCATTGACCTGGTGAATGGCGACTATGATACGGGTTTTTATTTTTGTCCACCTGCTGCAATGGCCGGATACCCGCATATAACGGTGCCAATGGGTGCCGTTTCTGAACTGCCCGTGGGCTTGTCTTTTTTGGGCAGGGCTTATGAGGAACCACTGTTAATAACCATCGCTTATGCCTTTGAGCAGGTGTCTAAAAAGCGACAATCACCGCGGTTTTTTAGAACCGCGGACCTTGCGTAAAGGATCCCAAGAATTGCAGGTATGCATCTTGCAGAAGATGGTTTATCATTAAATGAATTACATTGTAAATAATTTGCTTGATTTCATGGTGAAAAAACATTAAATATGAAAATTAAAAATCGCTTTACCTCTCTGCTTGCCTGCTTACTGGTACTAACCGTTTGTTATGGGTTTACCCAAAACTTCAAACAAAATCAACTTGCAATTACCGGCGCCTGGCAGGTAGAAGATGGGGGTACCCGGCACGTATTAATTTTTGCTGATGGCTATATGACGCATGCTGCTTTTAGTGTTGATGATAAAACATTTGCCAGCTCACGCGGTGGCAGTTACCAGGCACAGGCCAATGAAGTAAAGCTCAAATGGGAGTACGATACACAGAACAGTGAAAAGGTAGGACAGGATGATTCTTTCAACTTTACGCTTGGCGACAATGAGCTGGTAATAATTGTACAGGGAAGGGAAATTCCCTTTACCAGGGTAGATGATGGTACAGGCGCGCTTGCCGGCAATTGGAAAATATCAGGAAGGATGCAGGATGGTAAAATAAACCCCATTCACACTACCGGTCCGCGAAAAACAATCAAGATTCTTTCCGGCAAACGGTTCCAATGGATCGCGATTAATCCCGAAACAAAGGAATTCTTTGGAACCGGTGGTGGCAGTTACACGTTCAGCAACGGCAAATACACAGAAAATATTGAGTTCTTTTCTCGCGACAACAGTCGTGTGGGTAAATCATTAAGTTTTGATGATAAACTTGTAAATGGTGAATGGCATCACTCTGGCGCTAGTTCAACCGGTGATAAGATATACGAGGTTTGGAGCAAAGCGAAATAGCCCACATGTAAGGCGGGAGCTGATACCACAAAATTATTTATCTTGCGCCCATGCAGCAGTACCTGGATCTAGTTCAGCATATTTTTGATCACGGCGCTTTAAAAACTGACCGTACCGGCACCGGCACCAAAAGTTATTTCGGCTACCAGATGCGGTTCGACCTAGCAAAGGGATTTCCCCTTGTTACCACCAAGAAATTGCACCTGAAAAGCATCATTTACGAACTGCTATGGTTTTTGAAAGGCGACACGAACACAAAATACCTGACGGATAACAATGTAAAGATCTGGAACGAATGGGCTGACGAAAATGGTGATCTCGGTCCTGTGTACGGAAAACAATGGAGAAGTTGGGAGGGTGCCGATAAAAAAGTACACGATCAGATCTCCGATGTAATAAAACAAATTAGAAATAATCCGGACAGCAGGAGGATCATTGTCAGCGCATGGAACGTTGGTGAACTGTCATCTATGGCCCTGATGCCCTGTCATGCTTTGTTCCAATTTTATGTAAACCCGCCCGATCCTTCTTTGGGTCATCATAAAGCCAGGCTAAGCTGCCAGTTGTACCAGCGCAGCGCGGATGTATTTTTAGGGGTTCCCTTTAATATCGCATCTTATGCCTTGCTTACGTTAATGATAGCGCAGGTGTGCGACCTGGAGGCCGGTGAGTTTATTCACAGTTTCGGAGACGTTCATATTTATAATAACCACATGGAGCAGGCACAACTGCAACTGCAACGTAAACCATTCCCATTACCGGTTATGAAGTTAAATACCTCCGTAAAGAATATTTTCGATTTCGTTTACGAAGATTTTACGCTGGAAAATTACCAAAGTTATCCTGCCATCAAAGCGCCCATCGCCGTGTAAATAACGGCACATGAATCGCCGGGCAGGCTAATACTACCATACCCACAAAAAAAAGTTTCATGACTAAATCTTTCGTAGTCGCCGCTTCTGAAAACAATGTAATTGGCATCAACAATAAACTACCCTGGCAACTTCCAAACGATCTGAAGTTTTTCAAAAATACAACCTGGGCTATGCCAATTATTATGGGTCGTAAAACGTTTGAATCAACGGGCAGGCCCTTACCAGGGCGAACAAACATCGTTATAACACATCAACAAGACTGGAAGGCCGAGGGCGTGATAGTAGTAAACGATATGGATGCGGCAATTAAGGCAGCGGAAGATACCGATGCTAAAGAAGCTTTTATAATAGGCGGCGGCGAAATATTTAAACAAAATATCTTATTGGTTGATAAAATCTATATTACCAGGGTACACGCGGTTTTAGAAGGTGACGCTTTTTTTCCCGAGATCGATGAGAGCCAGTGGCAACTCCTCTCCAACCTTGATTTTCCTGTAGATGAGAAACACAAATACGCGTACAGCTTTCAGTTATGGCAACGTAAAACCCATTCTGACTAATCGCCAACTTTTATTGCATGTTTTCACGGCTCCAGTTAGCAAAAAAATTCCTTAACTATTATTTCAGTGCATCTAACGGTAATGGTCATGGTATTCATTCGCCGTTTGTATTTGATTTTGTAAAAAACGTTTTAAACGATGCCGGTCAATATGAGGCTTATGGAACGGTAGAATCATTACGAAAAGAAATGTTGACTGATAACAGGATGCTGGAAATTGAAGACATGGGAGCTGGTTCAGTGATATCTAACACAAAACAAAGAAAAGTATCAGACATAGCCCGCCATGCTGTGAAGCCGAGAAAGTTCGGCCAGTTATTATTCAGGATTGTTAAGCATTACCAGCCTTTCAACATTATTGAACTGGGCACCTCACTGGGAATAACAACTTCTTACCTCGCGCTTGCAAACACGCAATGTTCCGTGATCTCCATGGAAGGAGCAGCCTCCGTAGCTGACGTAGCCAAAAACAACTTCAAGAAATTGGGTCTGGAAAATATCAACGTTATCGAAGGAAACTTTGACCGGGTATTACCAAGGGCTTTCTCAGCCTTTACCACGCTCGATTTCGTGTTCGTGGATGGAAACCACCGCAAGGATCCTACCCTGCAATATTTTCTTGCGGCAATCAATAAAATAAATAACAGATCCATACTTATCTTTGATGATATTCATTGGAGCCGTGAAATGGAAGAAGC
>JBBPYM010000396.1:0-13848 GCA_038199905.1 Chitinophagales bacterium
ATACCGGTGTACATAACGGATGGAGGATCGGGTGAAGCGTTTCTGAACTTTCTCAAGAGCTTACCTAACTTTATCATGCCTGAAACAAGCGTTAAAGGTTTGTGGCCGCAGGTTCAGAACAGTCTTAACAATGCTTATAACTCAGGAGCCCCGTTTATATTATATACTGAACCTGACAAACGAGATTTTTTTAAAAAGGGGCTACCTGAAATGTTAGCAGGTATATCTTTTGATGAGCAGCCAGGTATTATCCTTGCCGCACGATCGACCGCGGGGTTCGGATCATATCCCGCCTTTCAGCAAATGACCGAGACCACCATAAATAATTGTTGTTCCGAAGCTACCGGTAATGATACTGACTACACTTATGGGCCCTTTATTATGAACAGCCTGCTGGTGCCTTACCTGCATGGTTTAAAGAATGAAATCGGCTGGGGATGGAGGCCTTATACCTTTGTAATATCAGAACGACTGGAACTTAAAACGGAAACGCTCAAAGGCGAATATTTCTGTCCTCCTGACCAACAAACAGATACCCCGTCAGAACGAGTTTATAGGATGCGGCAGTTGAGTGAAAACATCGAAGCAATTGTTCTTGCAAAAACAGCGACCCTGTAAATATAAAAGGAGCCAGGATAGAAATCCAGCTCCGTTTTAAAATCTAATATCCTATGAAAAACCAATAATATATTGGCTAATTGTATGCCAGTGGCATTTTACGCGTAAAATGCTCTTCTCCGGTTAATATTTCATCCCTCCATTGGAAAATCCGTTTCAAATCGGGACGCGGGTTGTCAATTTTCCAATTAAACCCTCCGCATAATTTTGCTTTGTTCGCTGAATCTAAATAAAGCAATGGTTGAGCCTTAAACAGATATCAATTTACCTTCCCAATAAAGCCTTTGCCCTCTGAACGACGTTATCCACTGTAAACCCGAACAGTTTAAAAAGCTCTTCTGCAGGAGCTGATTCTCCAAAACTTGTCATGCCTATGATATCGCCTTCGTCTGTTACATACTTATGCCAGCCAAGAACAGATCCTGCTTCAACAGATAGTCGCTTCCTGATATTCTTGGGAAATACATTTTCTTTGTAAGCCGCATCCTGTTTTTCGAACAGCTCCCATGAAGGGAAGCTCACGACACGTGCCGCGATACCCTGTTCTTTCAGTTTTTCCTGTGCCTGCAATATCAAAGAAACTTCTGACCCTGTTGCCATGAGGATTATCTCCGGTGTTTTCTCACTGTCGGAGAGAATGTAAGCTCCTTTAATTAATTCCGAAGCCTTGGTGTATTTATCCTGGTCGATAATAGGTAATCCCTGGCGTGTAAACACCAGCACTACCGGACCGTCCTTATGTTCAATGGCCACTTTTATTGCCTGCGCAGATTCATTGGCATCTGCGGGACGCAGCACAAGGATGTTAGGAATAGAACGCAAAGATATAAGTTGCTCAATGGGCTGGTGCGTGGTACCATCTTCGCCAAGACCAATGCTATCATGTGTATAGATGAAGATCGGGCGGATCTTCATGATGGCCGCGAGCCTTATTGGTGGACGCATGTATTCAGAAAAAATAAGGAAGGTTGCACCAAAAGGGATTAGTCCTTTTGTTAGCGCCATGCCATTAAGGGCGGCTCCCATAGCATGTTCGCGGATTCCAAAATGAAAATTGCGTCCATCTCTTTTTTCTATTGTGAACGAGTCGTACTGTTTTAAAGTTGTATCAGTTGAAGGTGCAAGGTCGGCAGAACCGCCGATCAAAGAGGGCAATTTGTCAGCAATCGCGTTCAGCACTTTTCCTAAAGCCTGGCGCGTTGCCATCTTACCATCGGTGGCTTTAAATACTGGCAGTTTTTCATCCCAGCCCGCTGGCAACTCGCCTTTTGCCGCAAGGTCATATTCCGCTGCCAGTTCAGGGAACTGCTCTTTGTATTTGGTGTACAGGTCGTTCCATTTTTTCTCAAGTTCTCCTCCCTTATCTCCTGCTGCGCGATAAAAGTTCAGCACTTCATCCGCCACCACAAATGCCTGTTCAGGATCAAAACCAAAAAACTCTTTTACCAGTTTGACTTCGTCTGCACCTAACGGTGATCCATGTGCGCCAGCTGTATTGACTTTGTTAGGGCTGCCATAAGCGATCTGTGTGCGTACCTTTATCAGTGAAGGTTTGCCGTTTTCACTTTCCGCGTTCCGGATCGCGATTGACAATGCCTTGAGGTCGTTGCCATCTGCAACTTCCTGAACATGCCATCCATAGGCTTCAAAGCGTTGACTTACGTCTTCATCAAAAGTAATATCAGTGTCACCTTCAATAGAGATATGATTATCATCGTAGATATAAATAAGATTTCCCAGCTCCAGGTGACCAGCGAGAGAAGCGGCTTCCGAGGTTACCCCTTCCATCATATCACCATCACTACAGATAGCGTATATTTTGTAATCAAACAGATCGAAGCCCGGTTTATTGTAACGGGCAGCGAGGTGTTTCTGTGCGATGCCAAAACCAACACCATTAGCAAAGCCCTGTCCAAGCGGACCGGTTGTTACATCTATTCCATCAAGCAAACCGTATTCGGGGTGGCCGGCAGTTTTGCTGTGAAGCTGCCTGAAGTTTTTGATATCATCCAACGTAAGATCGTAACCGGTGAGGTAAAGAAAACTGTATTGAAGCATACAGGCGTGGCCGGCTGACAAAACAAAACGATCGCGGTTTGCCCATTGTGCATTTTTAGGGTTGTAATGCATGTATTGTGTCCAGAGAACGTGTGCAACTGGCGCGAGTGCCATTGGTGTTCCCGGGTGCCCCGAGTTGGCTTTTTGAACGGCATCTGCAGATAGTATTCTTACCGTATTAATTCCCAATTCCTCGATTTCTTTTGTGTTGGAGTCCATAATTAATGTATTAGATTGAGTGCGAACTTATTCAAAGTTGGCTATCTGACCAAAGGTTTCGGGAGGCTAAGTCTATTTTTAACCGCAGAGGAGCGCCAAGAGGAAGCGCAGAGGAACGCAAAGAGGCAATCTGTAGCGATTATTAACAGCGGCATAAATACAGAAATTCAGGCTGCTAAATTTATTTCTATAAACTTGCAGACAATGTTAAAGCCTGGTTTTTTAGTATGCGTCGCATCGCTGTGATTACGCCTGAATGAAGTCCCTCATGAAACAGGATAAAATCAATGCCATCGTGTATACTAGCCAGTTCAACACCGTACCTTGTCGTCCAGGCAGTATAATTGGCAAACGAATTGCTGTCCAGGTCAATTTCAAACTGGTCAAGAGAAGACAGAAATAACTGCTTTATTTCTTCTACCTCATCAGCTTCAACGAATTGTTCGGGCTTTGTGCCTGGTTTGTATAACACCATATATTTTGCCGGTACAAAAACCGGCTGGCCACACCTTGCATAACTTATACCCTGTTGGGCTGCAATAAGGTGGCCCAGGTTCCAGATAATATTGTTGTTGAAACCGGCGGGTGTTTCATTTAGCTGGTCTACTGTTAAGTCTTTTATACCGTCCAGTAAAAAGGTTCTTATCTTGTTTACCCGTTCAATTTGTTTGTTCATAGTTCATTTTTTAAGATTAGCCCTTTGACGAGCGTGATTATTTATCCTCTTTTAAAGTACTCAGGAAACTCACCAGGTCGCGGATCTCTCTCCTTGAAAGAATGGCTTTCATATCAGGCATGCTTGAAGGCGCGTTTGTGCGCTGCATCACCTGTTGCTTTACAATTGCCTGGTTTGGCTGATCGCCGATTTTCAATGAAAGACTGGTACTGGTCTCACCCTGCAGTATACCCGAAACGGTTTTTCCGTCTTTAAGATTTAGTGTAACAAAGCCAAAACCAGGGGCAAGTCTTGCGCTTGGATCGATCATGGCTTCCAGGATCTGAGCCCTTGATATCCTGCCTGCAATGCCATTTAGCCTGGGGCCGGCATTGCCTCCAAGATCGTCAATAGAATGACACCGGATACATTGTGAAGTCTGTCCACGGAAGAAGATATTTCTGCCACGTTCGGCATCACCGCCACTTAAGCTGCCCGCGTAGGATGCTGCCAGCTCATCGGGTGACAATTTGGTACTTATCTCTTTGTACCTGGCAATAAGCTGTGGTGAGCGTGAACTGTCAAGCGCTTCAGCAAGTTCAAAATAAATATCGGGAGAAAGTTTGCCTGTTGACATTTTCTGTAACAGGTCTTCCAGCACCTTACCCGAATTCTCAATTGGCAGTTTTCCCAGGGTGAGGATGGCGGCCTGTTTTTCTTCCGTGGTTTTTGTGTTTATCACATCGGTAAGCAGTGTAACCATCATATCTTTCGGGATATCCAATTTACCTAGCAGCCCGATACCGGCAATTCTTACCATTTTATCATTATCAGACAATGCCTGTTTGATAGCCAGCCCGATCTGCTCATCTTTCATTACAGCCAGCGCTTTGAGTGCTTCCACCCTGATGGCAGGTTGGGAATCGCCTTTTAAAATTCCTATTAAGGGCGCTGATCCCTGTTTGATGTCGAGTTTACTGATGGCTTTGATGGCGCTTGCACGCACGATAGAGTCTTTGCTGTTCAGGGAACGAATTAACGGATCGGCCACTTTATTAACGGTGGCACTGAGATTTCTTTCAATAACACCGCGGTAACGACCGTCTACCCGGTCCACAACAGATGGTTTTGGCCATGTGCTGATTGTTTCGATCGCTTCCGCGCGCATTTTAGCTGGCGCGGTTTCTTTCAGTGAATAGTCAACCAGGTTCTGCAATGCGGCGGCTGTGCCCACGCGGAGGTTAGCATTTATAACACGCCTTATTAATGCTTCGTTTGTAAAATTGGTAGTTTTTAAAACGTCTGCAAGCTCAGGCAACGCATCTTTAATAGACAGATCGTCATTGATACCCCTGGCGGCTTCTGTAACAATATATTCATCCTTGTCATTTAGAAATTTGAAGATACCGGCGTTACCCATTCTTCTCAGAGCCACCACTGCAGCAATCTTTAACGCCCTTGATGTATCGCCTGCCAATGCAATCACAGGTTGTGCCTTACCAATACGTGAAAGCGCGAGGCTGCCGGCATGACGCAGGTAAGCATCTACTTCGTTATTATCCCTCAGCATGTCAATGATAGGGTTGATAGCGGGCTCATAAGATATTCTGCCCAATGCTTCGGCTGCAAAGAAGCGGGCCCTGCTGTATGGATCTTTTAACAGCGGTAACAGTTCTTTAGCGGCGTCTTTGTATTTTATATCACCCAGCCATTTTGCCGCCTGCGCTCTTATTTCAGGATCACTATCCTTTAACAGCGGTACCAGGTTTTTTGCATAATTATTATTTTTTCTAGCAAGCTGCGCCAGACCCCAGATACCATGTACCCGCGCCAGCTGGCTGCCCTTTTGAGCGATTGCTTTTTCAAAAACAGTTGCCCCGTCCTGTCCGCGTTTTACCAGTTCGAATTGCGACTTTAGTCGCACGCGCATGTCCGGATTCCTTAATAACTCCTCCAGTTCATTGAATTTTGAATCAGCAAAATCTGCAGCCAGCAATTTTTTGGTGAGTGCGCGTTCTGGTGAAGCAGCACCTGCTTTGTCGTCCAGCTTCCATATCCGGCCATAGCCCTTGGTACCCCAACCGTCTATCCAGTCAGCAACATACATGGAACCATCGGGACCAAAATCAAGACCTGTTGCCAGGATACCGCCGAGTATTTTCTTATGATCTCCCAGCTCAAAAGTGGCGCCTTTAGGGTTCAGTTTAAAACTGTGAATGCCTGACTTAGCAGCATTACCCACAAATTCGGCCACGAAAAATGTATTTTTATAGGCAGGTCCGAGTGCTGTGCCCGGGTTATATAACAGGCCGGAAGGACCACTTACGAAATTGCTGATACAGGGAGTAATGTAGGCAGCCTGGCCGTCAAACCTGGGCAGGTACATCTTTTCATCCATCCAAACTTTATAGCTGTTGTTATCTTTATCGCGGTACTTACCGTATTGCCAGTTGCTGCGCCAACCGGCATCGGAGCCGTTCACAACATACACAAGCCTTTCTTTCTCACCCGCATGGTCACCATCATTGTCTTCACTAATGAGGTTGGCATATTCATCAAACACGAACTCATGTGTATTACGAAGACCAGCGGCAAAGATCTCGAAATCGCTTCCATCAGGATTAGATCGGGCGATGACACCGCTGTTGGGGTGTTCCCATTTTTGTCCGTCTGGCCCCTTGCCATTAAAACCAATATCACCGATCTGCCAGTAAATTTTCCCATCGGGTCCCATTTCAACGCCAGACATACCATGTCCGCTGAAACCGATATGAACGCCATAACCGTGAGAGATGGATGTTTTTTCATCAGCTATACCATCGCCATTTTTATCTTTCATACGCCATAGATCCGGCGCGATGGCCACGAACAAGTCGTCTCCATTTACAAGGAGGCCTCCTGCAACGTCGGTTACTTCGTCGTGGAAGTCATCTACCACCAGCTGGCTCTTGTCAGCGATACCATCGCCGTTGGTATCTTCCAGGCTATACACTTTATCTGTTTCGATGGCCAGGTCGTGCCAGTCGTGCGAGCTGTCACCGTTAACATCTTTTAGCCATAAGTTGTTTTTGCTGTTTTCGGGAGACAATTCTTTATGAAGAAATGCTCGCCTGTCTTCTACCGTTTGCAACGCAATCGACGGTATTTCCCAATCGCGATGGGCACGGATATCAAACTCAGAGTTTTTTTGCCTGTCAGTTGTTGTGTAATATAATTTACCGAGGTCGTCAATATCAATGGCAATAGGAGATACTACCAATGAATCTGCCGCCCACAATTTCAGGCTCAGCCCTTCTGCCAGTTCGGGAGTAACAACGGATTCTATTGATTTTACAAGCGCCAGGTTTGAGTCAGGTGAAATCTGTTTTATTCTTTGATCGGCCGGCCCCTGGTTGCAACCAGAAAGGGTGGTAATGAGGGAAATTGCCAATAAAGAAAACGTAGTTTGGAGGGCAGCAAGAGGCTTTTTCATTGTAAATAGTTGTAGGAATTCCTTACTGTAAGTTTTTGAACTGAAAATGTACTACAAAAATGCGAGCGGTGATAAAATGATTGCTCGAAATGTTGATATCCACCCCACAAAAAAAAGGAGCCAGGATAGAAATCCAGCTCCGTTTTAAAATCTAATATCCTATGAAAAACCAATTAACTATTGGCTAACAACATGCCAATGATATTTTATACATACATTCAGCTCTTTACCGGATTTTTGTTTCCCATTGATGGACTTTTCTTTTCATTTTGGGAACGAGGTTTTGTAAACACTAAAACATTTTTTATGTCCGATGCAAAAATTCTTGCCTTGAGTAGTTCAAGGGTAGCTGATTCAGGATACCTGGAAATGGCCGCCCCCCTGATCCGGGAGTTCTTGAGAAAAGACGGTCTTAATGTAGCTTTTATACCATTCGCCTCTGTGGATGACGATCATGAAACATATCTTACGTCAGTCAGGGATGGCCTGGCCGGTCAGCACCATAACATTCACCTGGTTAATACCGGCGGTGCGGCAGCAATCATTGAAAAAGCTGATGTTATTATGGTTGGTGGCGGTAATACGTTTAAGCTGTTACACGACATCTATAAGAGTAAAATATTGAACCTGATAAGGGACAAAGTATCACAGGGCTTTCCCTACATAGGCTGGAGCGCCGGTGCTAATATTGCCGGACCAACTATTTCCACTACTAATGACATGCCTATCATTGAACCGGAGAGTTTTAATGCTTTGGGATTATTGCCTTTCCAGATCAACCCGCATTATCATAATATTAAGGTCGAAGGTCAAAATGGAGAAACACGCGATCAGCGATTGATAGAATTTATGATGATGAACCCGGGGATCGCCTTGGTTGGCCTGCCTGAGGGTACGGCGCTGCAATTGGAGCAGGGTATCTTAAGATTTGCAGGCGCAGGAACGGGAGTTTTGTTCCAAACAGATGCTGGAGGAAAACCTTATAGCCGGCTGATTGAACCGGGAGAAGATCTGAGTTTCCTGATGTGATTATCCCAATAACTCCATGATGCCCTGAACGCTATCTTTTAGCAATCCTGAAGCCTCATCAAATAATACATCTTTATTTTTCTTGGAGGCTTTATTGCTGTTTGATAGTTTGATTTTTGATCTTATCTCCTCGAGGTCGGCAAAAAATGGCACCACAATTTTCTCATGATCGGCATCCTTGGATTCGATTTTGATTAAAATATCTTCATACTCGTTGACAATCGCGTTTATATCTACCACATTTTCAACAGAATGTCGCCTGGGAATCCTGTTTTTCAGTTGTTCAAGGTCATCGGAATATTTACTCATAAGATTTTTTATAATCTTCAAACTTAAATTAAACCGCGCGTTGAGGGTAATAAAGTTTGCTGGTGGTGGCTTTCATCGTCAGTAGCAAATGAACCACAGAGAAATACAGGAGAGAAAGAAAAGGTTACACAGAGGCGTTTCTCTGTGTAACCTTTTCTTTCTCTCCTGTATTTCTCTGTGGTGATCCAAATGTTATAATGTCAAAGTGAATAACGCAGCCTTACGGGGTCTTAAAATCCAGGAAAATGCGCCTAAAGGTCATGCCTGCAACCACTAATCAGCCATAGAGGCAGTAGCTACGACCAATTTGCCTTCCGCACAATTATTGCATAATTAATACCAAAGAAGCAAAAAATATGACTAAGAAAAGTGTACTGGTAGTATCCAACAAACAGCAGGAAAATAATTCATTAAGCGATTGGGCAAACGTTGCACATCCATTTCACCTGAATATTGTTAGCAATGATGAAGCAGCCATTGAATTACTTCATCAGCAACGCTTTGACATGGTAGTAGTCGACGGTACTGATGACAATATCGACGGCAGAAAGTTAAAGGCAGTTCTTCCCATTCTGCAGGAGGATTTAACTGTGCTAAAATATGAAGGAGAAACAGTGAAACAACTGGAAGATAACATCGAAGCTATTTTTAACGCAAAAAAATACCAGCGTTTACAGCGGATGTTGCTGCTGGAGCCTTCCGTGCAAAACTCTTGGAACCTGCCATCATTTTCGCTTAATTAATTTTTAACAGCGCAATAAAAAAATAGAAACAAAAAGGACCACAGGGTAATACCTGCTGTGGTCCTTTTTTTTAATTTAAGCTCCAATGAATTACGAACTGCAAGACAACATCGAGCAACCCGCTTTTTGCGAAGCCCAGTCGGGACGTTTTTTTAAGAACTCGTCATTATCCCTGGAATAAGGTTTCTTTATAGCAGACTGCAACTTCACAAACAATTCATCATCTCCTTTTTCCATTCCTTCTATTGCCTGGTGCAGGAGGTAATTCCTGAGAATAAAACGCGGATTTGCTGATCTCATGATCTCAACTGATTCATCCCGGAAGATTGTATTTGATTTCATCCGGCTTATGTAAGCCGTCATTACGGCGGCGAGATTTTCGATATTGGCGTGGTCCGGCTCATTATAAAAACTTTCCTTAAAATGCCTGGAGAATTCATCACCCGCCGACAGATCCAATGGCAATTCCATCAAAAGTTGATAAAATATGGTCATGTCCGGCTTCAGGACAGACAGCAATTTTTCCACATCCCGAATAAGGTTATAATCCTCCGCACGAAGCTGGTCAAGACCCAGTTTGTTGCCCATCATCCCGTAAAACTTTTGAAGATAAATTTCATCATAACCATCCAATATCGCTACAAGGGCGTCTGTATCGGGGAATAATGGTGCGATAGCACCGCCGAGGCAGCCGAGATTCCATTTTGCAACGGAAGCCTGCCTGCCAAAAGCATACCTCCTGCCCGGGAGATCCGTTGTATTAGGCGTGAAATTCAAGTCGTAGTCGTCCATAAAAGAAAACGGACCATAATCAATTGTAAGGCCGAGTATGGACATATTATCGGTATTCATCACGCCATGCACAAATCCAACCCTTGTCCACTCCACCATAAGAGCGGCAGTTTTTTCAACCACCTCTTTGAACCAATCAAGCACTTTGTTTTCACCACTTATATGGGGGTAAAATTTTTCAATGGTCCAGTTAACAAGTTTGGCCAGGTTGTCGACCTCATTTCTTGCCGCGAGGATCTCAAAATTGCCAAAACGCAGGAAGCTGGGCGAGGCCCTCATCACGATAGCGCCTGGCTCATTTTCCGGGTTGCCATTATAGAACATGTCGCGAACGATGCTATCACCTGTTGATACCAGGCTCAATGCACGTGTGGTAGGCACTCCAAGGTAAAACATGGCTTCACTCATCAGGTATTCACGTAGCGAAGACCTTAGGACGGCCCTTCCGTCCGCGCGTCGCGAGTAGGCGGTGGGACCACCACCTTTAAGCTGCAGTTCCCAGGATTGTCTGCCGCCTATCTCCCACTCGCCTAATGTTATTGCCCGCCCATCACCGAGCTGACCCGCCCAATTACCAAACTGGTGGCCGGCATAACAGGCCGCATAAGGAAACATTGTGGGATTTATAGCGTTTCCGCCAAGGATATCTATCTCTTTTTGCGCAATGGGCTTGTCAATTTCAAGTTTTCCGGCAAGATCCTCCGACCATGCCAGTAACTCCGGATGCTTCACAGGGGTGGGCATCGCCTTGCTGTATAGTACGCCGGGTGTCTGACGGGAACGCGTATCGCCAGTTATGTCGCCGTCGAAATTTGAAACGAATTCTGTTTTGAATTCTTTGGTGATGAGGGATTCCATACAATTATAACAACCAGACTTTCTCGAAGGTTCGGCACTCTTTGACTGCAGAGGAGCTAAAGCAGCTAGGAGAACGCGGCAAACTAAAGTTTTGTGGTATCGGCAAATACATCATTGTGCGCTTCACCAGTAGCAAGGTCTTTGATTTTGACACTATTTATTTTCCCAATACCGGAGAACAAAATTTCAACGCCATAGATGTCACCTATGGGTGTTTTGTAATTGGACTGGAACACCTGGCTGCCGTTGATCCAGAGGGTGCCCTTTTTGTTTTTCACCTGCAACCTGATATTTCCGCCATTACTCAGGTCTCTGCTAAGGCTGCTTAAATCTTCTGATTCACCGTTTAAGATGTTTTCCGAAAACTCCCAACCATTAAAACTTGCACAGCCTGGTTTCATCACCCTGAAAATGTGTCTTGATCTTTCACCGTAAACAGTAAGGTTTACCTGTGAACATCTTACGCCTGGCCTGTCGGCGGAAGTGACCAAATCGGTATTGAGTTCGAAATTATCACCGCTGATGCCCATTGGTGTTGCGTTAACGAAATGCACGAAAAATGTACGGCCGGTATCTACACCAGTCTTTAGTAGCGCCCCTGTGTTTACACGCAGCCCATCATTACGCAGCAGGTCAACTACTGGTACAGGATAAACGCGTACAGTGTCAGACTGCATATTCGCTGTTGCGGTCCAACCATCGGTTTTTAAATAAATAGGCACCGTATCAATCGGTAAGTTATTGTAAAGTAAAACTGCATAATAACGGCCGGGAATTTCGTAATAATGCGTGGTTGGTCTTAGGGTGCTGATGGGTCTCAACGATCTGCCATCACCGAATTTCACTAGGAAGTTTCCAGCCTGGCCGTTAAAATCAGCAGGTAAATTTAACCTGAAGACAGCAGAATGCGGGTTGGTTCCTTCGGGGTTGCTACAGATCAACGCTGCCCCATCTATTACCAGTCGTCCTTCCTTATCTTTCCTGCTGATAAAAATAAGCAGGCCTGCAAGTACCACTATCGGCAGCACAATTAGCCACCATGTAATTGTTTGGGGCCTTTGTTGATTAACAGTAACCTCATCCGGTACAATCACAGCGGGACCTTTTTCGGTTTCATGCTCTGTCATTTCGGGCCTGGGATGTTGCTGTACAAATGTTTCCCAGTCAGCATAGCCGGCATAACGCGCCAAAGTGTCCCTGGTCGCTTTCTGGGGATAATAGCGATCGGGCGTTTTTAATTTGCCGAAAATGCGCTTTAATGTATTGGGACTGATCTTAACGTCTGTCTGGCGGGAGAGGACACCGCTTAATATAATATAATCCTTATTGGTCCAGCCGGAAATAACCGGCTGACCATATTTTGCACCAACATACCTGCAACAAATTTCCAGATGATAGAAGGCATGTTTATTTTCTGGATGTATATTATCGGGGAACATGACAATGCAAAATACTTACTTTCATCGGGTTAGGTTGTCCAAAGTTTTGGATAACATATTGGATAGTTGAAAATTTGGAAACGTTCGGCAACAAAAATTATATTTATCTCCTGCAAAAAAAATCTTAACCAAAACGCTTGTTCAAGTATGAAACCTAAACTGCTATGTATGTTATTATTTGTTTTGCTGCTGGCTTATAACAGCTTCGCGCAAAACAAACAGGTGACCGGCACCGTTACAGATGCCGGCTCCAGTTCGCCACTTGTCGGCGCAAGTGTTACCATACCCGGAACATCTACCGGCACCACCACGGATAACAATGGAAAGTTTAGTCTTTCCGTTCCTTCGGGCACCCGCAGCCTTCAATTCTCCATGGTTAATTACCAGGTCGTAACTGTTGATCCTTCAGGCAGTTCTCCATTATCTATCAAACTAAGCGCAGAAGCCAGCGGAATGGATGAAGTGGTAGTTGTGGGATATGGTACGCAGAAAAAGAAAGATCTTACCGGCGCGATTTCAACGATCAGTTCTAAAGATGTTGGTGGCCGCCAAACAATCCAGGTATCGGAAGCGCTACAGGGAAGTATTGCCGGGGTATCAGTAACGCGCAGCAGCGGCGCTCCTGGTTCTGGTTCCTCCATCCTCATACGGGGTGTTACCACAATCGGCACTAATAGCCCCCTCATCATCCTGGACGGCGTTCCCGTTAGCAATATCGATAATGTAAACCCCAATGATGTTGAAAGCATTTCCGTATTAAAAGATGCAGCTTCCGCAGCAATCTATGGCTCAAGAGGTGCCGCAGGGGTTGTGCTTATCACAACAAAAAGAGCAAAAGAAGGCCAGACAAGTTTTGAATATAATTATGAGTATGGCTCACAAAGACCAACCGCCTTACCTGAATACGTAGGTGTGCAGGACTACATGCGGTATTTTAATGAGCAGTTGACTAATGATGGAGGGGCAGCTTTGTATGCCCAGGCTTTGATAAATAATTACCTTGATAGTAACAGGGTTAGTCCTGACAGGTTTCCAAACACTGATTGGCAGAAAACCATATTGCGGAATAATACTGCTCCCCGCTCAAGACACGACCTTGTGTTTACCATGGGTACAGGCAAACTTAAAACAAAGGCTTCACTGGGTTATTCAGATGCTGGTGCTTTCTATGACAATTTCAGTTACAACCGTTACCAGTTCCGTATCAACAACGACCTCCAGATCAATAGCAAGTTATCTGCCAACCTGGATGTGGCTTACAAGCGTAGCATGAACAATACCACTATTGGTTCACCTATCAATGAATCACGCGTGATGCCGCCTATTTATGATGATTACTATTCAGATGGACGGTACGCCGCCGGTAAAGATGGAAGAAACCCGATAGCAGCCATTTACCAGGGCGGTTATGGCAAGACTACTTACAACCAGATTTCCGGACGATTGGCGCTCAACTTCAAACCCATCGGCGGTTTAACTTTAACCGCGCTTGTTTCTCCTACTTTTGATATGGACAGAAGCAAAACATTTTCTAAACAGATAAGATACACTGCACCTGAAGATCCTTCGAGGATTATTGCCCAAAACCAGGCAAGAACTAACCTGGCAGAGGGTAGAACGGAAAATGTTTATATCAATGGCCAGTTTCTTGCCAAT
>JBBPYM010000397.1:0-3812 GCA_038199905.1 Chitinophagales bacterium
CCTTCGTTTAAATGAGGGCGGGAGTAGCATTCCTGTATTTACCGGCCTTCATCAACTCCTGGGAGATAGTAATGTAGGAGCCTACGCAGATTACCAGGGAAAGAGCACAGGCATATGGAACTTTAAAAACGGACAATATCTTAAAGGTGGGAGAATTTACGTAAAAACTAAATGTAGCTGTTCTAAAAATATAAAAGTGGCTATTTTGTTAAGTCAAATTACAGCAAGCGCAGGAGAGATGTTGGCCATTGCATTTAAAGGTCGAAAGAATACCATTTTTATTGGTGAAAAAACGTATGGGCTTACAACAGGTGTCGTTGACTTCAGAATTAATGGCTATATGCTGGCAATATCAGCCTCTTTTGTATATTCAGATGATGTTGACCCACCATTCAGGTCATGTTGACCCACCTGGGAAGTGGGCAATAAATGAAAGAGCTTAATAGGTTTAAAAATACAAATCGTTATTGATATTGGGTTACTTTTTTTCTTCTCAGGGATTCACCTTTTAATTCTATTCGATGTGCATTGGCTGTCAACCTGTCAAGTATCGCATCTGCAAGCGTTGGATCATTTATATATTCATACCATTTAGATACAGGAAGCTGCGAGGTAATAATTATACTTCTCTTTGCGTAGCGGTCTTCCAGAAGTTGTAATAAAGTAAGTCTTACATCCTGACTCATATTTTGTAACCCAAAATCATCCAGAATAATGAGAGCCTGTCGTTCAAAGTGATTTAAAAGTTTGATATAGGTTCCATCCAGCTTGGATAGTGTTATTTTTTCTATCAGTCTGTTCATTCCCAGGTAAATGGTCTTGTAGCCCTGAAGACAAGCCTGGTGGCCTAAGGCACAAGCCAGGTAGCTTTTCCCACAACCGGTGGAACCTGTAATTAGAAGATTCTCTCCATTATCCAGGTAGCGTCCTTCGGCCAGCAAAGCCAGTTGCTGTTTAGAAAGATTTCTGGGAACAGAACATTCAATCTGTTCTATCATAGCAGGCAATCGAAGTTTGGCCAGCTTCAGGTACATGGCAGTCTTTTCCTGCGCTCTGTTCAGTTGTTCGGACTGCACAAGTTGTGCGATCAGATCATGACCTTCCAGTTGTTGATCCATGGGTAGTTCCATTTGAGAGTGATAGGCACGGTACATACCGTGCAGGCGTAGCTGCTGCATTTGTTGCAGCGTTTCTGTTGTGTTCATCTTTTTGTTTTTTTTTGATGTAATGAATGATTATTGATAGTTGTTTTTTCCGCGGATATTATCATGGGTTGGGATGGGTTGGATATCTAATATAGAAAGCTGTTTGTCTAGACCTTTTTCCAGGATATTTCTAATCATCCTATAATTTACACGACTACCTTGAAGAGCCCTGCAACAGGCAGCTTCAAGGCGGAAGGTTCCATACTTCTTTTGCAGCATCAGCATACCAAAGCAGGATTTATAATTTTGTTCCATATATACACTGTTACCCAGAATGCAGGTGGCGGCCTCAAGCGTATTTGTACCAATACTCTGTGCTTGTTTCAAAAGATCTTCCTGGTTAAAACCATTTATTTCCTGCATACGCTTATGATGCGGAGGCATATGATCGGCGATGGTATTGTATCCCTTACTGTAAGGTTCTCTGACATGAAGAGCAATGCGGCTGTAATCGTAATAAACCTCTACTACCCGGCTATCATAGTGCACTTTTACTTTCTTGCCTACATACTTATAAGGAACACTAAAATAAAGACCTCCTTCACGAAGCTGGACATGATAGTTACGCTGAACTGTTAATGTAGCAACCTTTTTATGTGCAAAAGGTTCTGAAGGCAATGCTTTGAGCAGAGATCGTTCTTGCTGTTCATAAAAATATAAACGGCTGTATACTGTATTTTTATAGGGCTTATCATTAAGCAATAAGAGTTGCTGCTGCAGAGCATTGTTGAGTGCTTTAAGACTGGTAAACTCCTGGTTGCGAAGTGGTGCATATACATGGGCATAAACAATGCGAACTGCCTGTTCTACCATAGCTTTATCCTTGGGCCTATAGGGCCTTGTAGCGCTAAAAGTAGTACGGTAATGCTCACTTAACTGATAACATAAATCAGTAAATACGGGCTCATAACGGTCTGAACGAATAACCGCTGTCTTTAGATTATCGCATAGGATAGTAGCTGGAACACCTTCATAAAAACGCAGCATAGCATTGATGCAGGTGGCAAAATCATGTGTTTGCTGTGAAGGTACGGCCAGGCAGAAAATGAGGCCACTAAAAGGAAGAATGGCCACAAAGACCTCACATTCTATACGCTCCCCGGTTGATACATCAATATAGTATTGCTTCTTCCCTGCAAAGTCTATCATCATCATATCTGCCGGAGTATATTCCAGGTGCATGGAAACATCCTTGTGTTTTAGATACTCCGTAAATTGTTCACAGTAATGGCCATAAGAATAACCATCCGGATGCTGTTGCAGGTATTCATTCCAAAGCAAAACCCGTGTTACCCCTGTTTTTCGAAGTTCTGATTCTGCATATTTAAAGTGCGCAAATAGTTGAAATCTTCTTTGAGTATTACTCTGAAGAACTTCATTGTCATAAGCTTTATCAGCCAGTTCCTTATTGGTTAGTTCAGCTGTACCATCATCAAGTTGTAAAAGGTACTTACGAACGCTGTTGCGGCTTATACCTATGCGGCGGGCAATCTCCCGGATACCAATACCGTCAGTTTTGAGCTGTAAAATTTGTTTTAATTGTTCCATTGTTATCGGTTTTTGTGCCATTGCTCTATTATATTTTAAGAGCAAAAGACATTAAAAAGCCGCAAACAAGTATTGCCTGAAAAGGTGGGTCAACATCCCTGAATAATTTCAAACCGTCGACCCGCAATTTTTATGAGGTGGGTCAACATGCCGGAATGTCACTGGTTTAAAAAACTGAAATACAATCGATTTTTATAAAAACAGGTGGGTCAACATCCCGGAATCCAACCATATTATGGAGGAAAGTTTATTGAAATATAAGGTGGGTCAACATCATCTGAATGGTGGGTCAACATAAATCTGAATGGTGGGTCAACATGGTCCTGAATTTACAACTGGGTTGACATCAATTATGAAACAAGAAAAAATATTGCGCACGGCATCGCATCAATAAACATAAACGTTGTAGAAAACGTTATAGATAAAATTGATACTATAAAACAAGTTGCCCATGTGCTTCTCACTGACTGGAAACTGCAAAAATTAAATCCAAACATTACCGCTGACATAAATAATAAGCTATTATGACACAAACAAGGACTACAGAAACGGCTGGTAACATTCGGTTTTGTAGCAAGCGGGGCTGAAGTGCTAACAATGAGCAGTGGTAAATGTTTCAGCAGTAGCTCGGGCTGAAGAAACTCTGTTGAGCGATAGTTCGAACAATGAACTTTTTATTATAAATTTGGCAATGGTTCCGAGCAGAAGGAATTCTCAAATCCCGCCTGCACAAAGCCGTAAACCGTTATCGACAACCTTAAAATACTACCAATGGCAAAGTTGGCAAAATTCGAAATTGACCGTTTTTTTGAACAAGATGCAAAAGATATTTTCAGTGCCAGAGAAAAAGGGATCGGAATTCATAGGACAAAAAATATTGACGCAGCAGGTGATGAGATTGAATTACCTGTAAATGAAATCATTAAAAACAGGTTACCACAACAATATTATGTTGGACAAGGCCACGTTGTAGATTCAGACTTAACGGTAAGTGGACAATTTGATATAATGATTGCCGACAACAAGGGTTCACCAATTTTATTTTCTTCTGCCACACTA
>JBBPYM010000398.1:0-11963 GCA_038199905.1 Chitinophagales bacterium
ACAGTAATCAATATGCTAAGCAAAACAAAACCCCTTATTCTTTTCTTTTTAGCATCACTCATAACTTTAAACACCTTTTCGCTTACTTTATATATTTCCCCCACCGGCAGCGATAAGAATGCCGGTACCGAAGAAAGTCCCTTAGCATCCCTGCAGGGTGCCCGTGATAAATTACGGCTTCTTAAAAAAGACCTCAAACAGGAAAACATCGAAGTAATAATAGCCAGTGGCAATTATTTCATGAATGAGCCGGTATTGTTTACCCCCGAAGATGGCGGCAACAGCATGATAACAGTGAAATATACCGCTGATAGCGTGGACAGGCCGGTATTTTATGGCGGGATGCAGATCAAGGGTTTTGAAATAGTGAACGAGGGTTTATGGAAAGTATATATTCCCGAGGTCCGTCGGTTTGGATTTAGCTTTGAGCAATTATACATTAATAACATGCGTGCGATCCGCGCCCAGTTTCCCAACAAGGGCTTTTATCAACCCACCGCCGTTTTAGAAACCGTAATAGATAAAGGTGAAAAAAGGGTAAGTGATTTCGCGCAGCAAAAAATTTCCTTACGTCCCGAGCAGGTATTATTGTTCAATAAACTGTCACCTGCCGATCTTGCGAATGCGGTGGTCACTTTCTACCACAAATGGGATAACACCCGCAAAAAGATCCTTCATTATAATCAGGCCGACACTGCTTTTTATATCACCGGTCAAGGCATGAAACCCTGGAATAAAATGGATAGTCAGACCTTGTTCACCATTGAAAATGTGAAAGCAGGTCTTGATGCTCCTGGTGAATGGTTCCTGGAAGAAAGCGGTTACCTGTATTATATTCCCAGAGAAGGCGAAACCATTGCTAACACCACCTGTTTCGTGCCGGTGGAGAACAAATTTTTAATCATAGAAGGAACCAAAGAGGAAAAAGTAGAGAACCTGTACTTTGAGAATATTTCTTTCCAGGTAGCTGGCTATAAGATGCCGGAAACTGGTAATGAGCCCATGCAGGCGGCAGCTTCCCTGGAAGCTACCGTGATGGTTGATTATGCTACGAAAATCGGTTTCCTTAATTGTGAAATAGCGCATACCGGTTCTAACGCAATATGGTTCAGGAAATCTTGCTCTTACAGTAAAGTTGAACATTGTTACCTGCATGATCTCGGTGCCGGTGGCGTGAAGATCGGCGAAATTAAAATAACCGATGGTAATGAGAATACCACCAACATCGTTGTTACCAATAACATTATTCGTAATGGTGGTTATGTATTTCCCTGCGCCGTTGCGTTGATTATATTTACTGGAAGTGATAATGAACTTACCTATAACGAAATTGCCAACTTCAAATATTCCGGTGTGTCCGTGGGCTGGGTTTGGGGTTATGCTGAAAGCTCCGCGAAGCGTAATAAAGTAGATTTTAATCATATCCATCATTTAGGCTGGGGTGTGCTGAGTGATATGGGTGGTGTGTATACTCTTGGGCCTTCAGAGGGCACCACAGTGAGCAACAACGTAATTCACCATGTCTACTCCACCAGCTACGGTGGCTGGGGATTGTATACGGATGAAGGTTCTACCGGTATCGTAATGGAAAATAACCTGGTGTATTCCTGTAAAAGTTCAGCCTTCCACCAGCACTATGGAAAAGAAAACATCATCCGCAATAATATTTTCTACAACCAGATACGCTCACAGCTAGAAGCCACCCGGGAGGAACCGCACATCGGCTTTAGGTTTACCAATAACATCATTTATTACAGTACGGGAAACCTGGCAGGGATCCGCTGGGATAAGTGCAATTTTATTTCGGATTACAATGCTTACTGGGATACAAGAACTAAAAATATAATGGTAGCAAAAAAAACATTTGCAGAATGGCAAAGGTCAGGCAAAGATGTGCATAGCATTATTGCCGACCCTGATTTTGTCAACCCTTCAGCATTGGATTTCAGGATTCAAAATAAATCCCTGCTCTCTAAAATTAAATTCAAAGTTTTTGATTACACCAAAGCAGGCGTTCACGGAACGCCTGAATGGAAAGAACTGGCAAAGTTTAATACAGGGCTTGCGAAAGAGTTCGACGAGATAGTGGCTTCGCACGAAAATGGGGAAGCGAAGTAGGGCTGTCAGCTATCAGCCTTCAGCGTCGACCGGTGAGGCTTTCTCAAATCCTCATCGTCTTCAAGACCTCCAAGGCCTGAAATTAGGACACTTACTTACTTGCGTCAACTTGTGAGTTAAACTTAATAAAGGGTTTGTTACGACCAATTGGCATGAGCACACAAAAGCCCTGCCAGATCGCTTATGGCTCCCTTGTGCCAAAGAAGGAAGATTGCGTGAATTTACTCGTGCCGGTATGTGTATCCAGTTCTCATATCGCGTTTGGTTCTATCCGCAGGGAACCGGTGTTCATGATCCTCGGACAGAGTGCTGCGACGGCTGCCGTGCAAGATATTGACAGCAATCAGGCAGTGCAGGATGTTAACTACGAAACACTAAAAGCCAGGTTGCTTAACGACAATATGGTTCTGGAGGTTAAGTGATTTAGTTTAACGGCAAAGAGGAAGCGCAGAGCACAGAGGATTTATCTCTGCGTTTTGCGGTTCCTCTTTGCGGTTAAAAAATTCTCGGAATTAGTACGCCTCAAGTCTCCACGAATGGCCGGGAATATGTTGCTTCCTGTATTGAAGCCGATGGAGCCGTCATAATATTTGTGTGGTAACATGAGCCTGCGGTACAAAAATGGAACAAATGTTTCTTAACTTGCTACCGCAGTTTTACACAGTCACGGAAAACAGGTTGTTATTGCCGATGCTTCAACGGAAATCCCGTTAAACCCAAAGCCTGTGCCGAACCCAGGTTATCAATAATTAAACCACTTGTATATGAAATTTCAACTAAAGGAAGAACAAATTACATTTTACCAGCAGAATGGATTTCTTGTTGTCGAAGATTTTTTGTCAGCAGCGGAACTGGAAAATTGGCGTTCTGCTGTGATGGAAGCGGTCACCGAAAGAGGTGGCAAGAAAATGCCAGGCAAGGATGCCACGGTCGGAGAGGATGATGGCATAAATGAAGATGCCGAATATTATGGAAAGGTGTTTGACCAGTTACTTAATCTCTGGCAGACGAATGATAAAGTGAAAGAGATCATGATGGATGAAAGGATCGGAGAGATGGCTGCCAAACTCGCTGGTGCTGATGGCATCCGTATCTGGCACGACCAGGCATTGTTCAAACGTCCCTGGGCAAACCCAACTGCCTGGCACCTGGACACGCCCTTCTGGTCGTTTTCAGATAAAAAGGCGATCTCCATCTGGGTGGCGCTGGATGATGCCACGCTGGAGAATGGATGCCTGTATTTCATCCCCGGATCATTTAAAGAGACCACGTATGAGAATAAGGGAATCGGGAAAAATATGGATGCTATCTTTGAAGTATACCCGCAGTTTGCGAAAACCGCTCCTTATGTGGGCAACATGAAAGCCGGCAGCTGCTCGTTTCATAACGGCCTCACCATCCATGGCGCCGGCGCGAATATGACACCTGGCTTCAGGCGTGCAATGACCTGCGCCTATATGCCTGATGGAAACATATTCAATGGGCAGCAGAACATCCTCCCGGAGGAATACCTGCGGACTTTAAAGATCGGCGACCCTTTGAACAATGATGAGCAAAATCCCATGATCTATCATGCCAGCGCGGGTACGAAGGCTTAAGACGGACTGGTTGAACCGGTTACTGTCTGTTAACGTATCATCTAAATCTATAACCGTGGTTGTAAGAAGATGTATTTTTTTCGCGCTTGTTTTGATGCAGTCTTTGCAGGTGTCAGCAAAAGATTATCCAGCCTCATTGTTTGGTATTTATTCCGACGGTTTAACATTAAACACCCGCTCGATACAGGCGGCGATAAATTACATCAGTGAAAATGGGGGTGGTAAACTGGTGTTTTATGTTGGCAGGTATCTTACAGGCTCTATCCACCTGAAGTCCAAAGTATATATTGAATTAAAAGAAGGGGCGGTACTCTTAGGTTCGTTGAATCCTTACGATTACGATAAAAATGGATTTACAGCGTTGATACTTGGTATGGGGCAGCAAAACATTGGCATATCGGGCCAGGGCATAATAGACGGGCAGGGTAGGGAAGTGGCGCGCAACGTGGTGAACCTGGTACACAACGGCTTACTAAAAGATCTTTTTAGAAATGACCGTCCGCAAGAGGACCACAGGCCCATGATAGTTTACCTGCGTGGCTGCTCAAACATAACCATCCAGGGCATTACTATCCGTAGTGCGGCTTCATGGGTACAGACCTACGATCAATGTAAAAACCTGAACATCGACAAGATTTATGTTGACAGTAAAGCATACTGGAACAACGATGGAATAGATATTGTTGACTGCGACAGTGTTTCAGTAACCAACTCGTACATTGACTCGGCAGACGATGGCATCTGTTTAAAATCCCACGATGACAAGGCGTTTTGTAATAATATCGTAATCAGGAACAACACCATACGGTCTAGCGCAAACGCTATCAAGTTCGGCACCGCAACCTATGGCGGTTTTAAAAATGTTACTATCACTAATAACAATGTTTATGATACATACCGCTCAGCTATTGCTTTGGAATGCGTTGATGGCGGATTTCTTAACAACGTGGTGGTTGATTCATTGCGGGTGATCAACACGGGCAACGCCATTTTTCTCAGGCTCGGAGAAAGAGTGGTGGGTAAAAAAGGTAGTCTTGAAAAGATAAAGATCAGCAATGTATACGCCGAAATACCTGCGGGTAAGCCAGATGCCGGCTATGAATATGAGGGACCCATTGAAGATATGCCACGAAACATTTCTCCCATCGTCATAGCCGGATTGCCGGGCCAGTATATTACTGATGTTAGTTTTAAAAATATCGAAATCAGGTATCCTGGTGGCGGCAGCGAATTTTTTGCAAACGCGGCGCTGGACCGGTTGGATAGTATCGCGGAGATCCCTGAGAAATATCCTGATTTTTCCATGTTTAAAGAACTGCCGGCCTGGGGTATTTACATCAGGCACGCGAAAAATCTTGATTTTTCAAACATCAAATTACACTGCGAGAAAAAGGATTATCGTTCTCCGATTGTGCTCGATGATGTGCATGCCTCGCGTTTTGCCGGCATTAACATCACCCAGCCGGGGCCAAAGAAACCAATGCATCTTCATAAATCCACGGGCATTATTAACAAGTGACTTATTGGTTGTTGTGCCTCCCTATCCCATCATTTGGAGCCCACCGTCAGGACACATCTTTTTTAATTGATGTTACAAATCAGCGGCGCCTGCATCAATGTTTAAATAACATTTTTGAGGCGCGTTTGTAGGGGCGGGGCTTGCCCCCCTCTGACTGCACCGGAAACCCGAGGTATTTTGTCGACGTGTCCCATAAATATACTGACAGTTTGGTATGCAGTCAAGGGCGGAAGTAAGAACCGCCCTACAAACGCCGTCGATGCCCGGTCCCAGCGGGGCGGTAGGTGGGTAGAAAAAATGATCAAATTAGAATCTGTTCCAGAGGAACGCCCAAAGGAGGGTGATATTAAGCAAGTCAATTGTGTCAACATTGATTTTTTGCAATCAGGATTTACACATCTGTCCCGGGTCACTTCTTCTGAGGCTGACTAAAAAGGCACTATGACCCCGATTTGTTGGGCTCTATAATGCGAAATATTTTTAGATTAGATACTTTTTAGTCAGCGCCAGAGACCAACGTGGGGATTTTTCTACCCACCTGACGTTCCGCTGGAACGTGGAATACTGAACATAAAAACAACGTATATATTCATGCCTCACGCTCTTCAGATGTTCCGCTGTAATGAAAGACAGCCCCCACGTGTTGGTCACGCATTGGATGATAACTTTTAGGATAAATCATCTGTAACAGCTTAAGAATTCAAGCCTATACGACAGTTGAAAAACATATATGCGCTTATCGCAGGGCTTAATATAACATTTATAATTGTGTCCTTAACGGTAGCCGTTGGAGCAGCGCCGTTTCGCCATGAGGTGTAACGGGTTGGGTCCACGGGGCGTGATGTGTCGCAGCTTTTAAATAGTGCTTCACTATCAGTGCTTTTTGTGATAATCCCTGACTATTCGCGGAGAGCACCCACCCCCGTTTGGCCTACGGCTCAAACGTCCCTGCAAGGAGGGATATGCTACCCGTCTGACTTTCGGGGCAAAGCTTAAAGTTTTTTTGTAAGTAAATTTTATGGTGCCGTTTCAAACCGAGAGCATCTTCACCCATTCTTCAACTTTATTGTAATCATTTTAATCCAGTGTGTTACTTTTGAGCTCGCATCAACAATAACTATTATGAAAGGTATTCTTCTTTTATGCATTTTAATAACGAATTGGGTTGCATCAAATGCACAATCCCGTCCTAACATCATTCTAATCGTTTCGGATGACCACGCTTATCAAACAATTGGCGCATACGGCAGCAAACTGATGAAGACGCCAAATATCGATCGCATCGCGAAAGAAGGGGTTGTTTTTAACAAAGCTTATGTTACCAACTCCATCTGCGGACCAAGCAGGGCGGTGATCTTAACCGGCAAATACAGTCATAAAAATGGATTCAAAGACAACGAACATTCCCTCTTTGACAGTACACAAAATACTTTTATCAAAGAGTTGCATTCCAATGGCTACCAAACAGCCTGGATCGGCAAATGGCACCTCCAAACAACGCCACAGGGGTTCGACTATTGGCAGGTAGTTCCAGGCCAGGGTCATTATTACAATCCCGACTTCATAATGATGGATGGCAGCAGGACATCAATCACGGGTTATGCTACCAACATTATTGAAGATCTTTCAGAAAACTGGCTCAACAGCAGGGATACTTCGAAACCATTTTGCCTGGTTATAGGTCATAAGTCAACACACCGCACATGGATGCCCGATACAAGTGATATGGGTATGTTTGATAACGTTACTTTTCCCTTACCACATGATTTCTATGATACCTACGAAAAAAGAGAAGCGGCAAAGATCCAGGACATGAATATTGAAAAAACATTGTTGCTGAGCTATGATCTCAAGATGCAGTCTTACAGCAAAAGAGATGAAGCGGCTGCTGCAAGAATGAACAGCGCACAACGGGCGAAATTTGATGCATATTACAAACCAATAGAGGCAGACTTCAAGAAACGTAACCTCACTGGTAAGGCTTTAACGGAATGGAAATACCAGCGTTACATGCGCGACTACCTCAGCACCGCCGCATCACTCGACCGGAATATTGGCAGAACACTTGACTACCTGGATAAACATAAACTTGCTTCCAATACCATCGTGATTTATATGTCTGACCAGGGTTTTTACATGGGCGAGCATGGCTGGTTCGACAAACGCTTTATGTACGAGGAGTCGTTTAGAACTCCCATGGTTATGCGCTATCCCGGCGTAATAAAACCGGGCACCGTCAGTAATGATCTTGTCATGAATCTGGACATTGCGCCAACATTACTGGATGCAAGCCGTACCAGGATACCTGCTGATATACAGGGCAAATCTTTTCTGCCGACCTTGGCGGGTAAGGGTGGACGTAAGTCGGTATATTACCACTATTATGAAAACGGGGAACATTCTGTATCTCCGCATTTTGGTATCGCCACCAGCCGTTATAAGCTTATTAGATTTTATGCCAGGGTAAAAAGTTGGGAATTATACGATCTGCAGAAAGATCCGCACGAAATGAAAAATCTTTATGGTGACAAGGGTTATGAAAAAATTACTGCAACCATGAAACAGCAGCTTAACGAACTGATTGATGAATATGAGGACTGGGATGCAAAAAAGATATTGTCGGCTGGATAGTGAGCCGTATTTACTCTATATAATATCAACCTGCCTTCGTGCTCTCTGCGGTTCCTCTTCGCGGCCTTTGTTTAAAAAAATCTTCGGCGGGCCCAGACGCTCCGTATTACAAGCGCTTTTTAACCACAAAGAGTAACCAGGGCACGAAGGCAGGTTGACCAGACCTTATCAACAAATTCAATAATTTGAAAAGAATATTCTCATGAGCAAGAAGGTAGCCGACCAGATTGTTGAAATGCTTGTAGCAAATAATGTAAAAAGAATTTACGCCGTAACAGGCGACAGCCTTAATGAACTGAATGATGCAGTAAGAAGAAATGGTCAGATCAAATGGATTCATGTACGGCACGAAGAAGCCGGTGCCTATGCTGCCGCAGCCGAAGCGGAGCTTGATGGACTTGCATGCTGCGCCGGTAGTAGCGGTCCGGGACATGTACACCTTATCAATGGTTTATATGACGCACATCGAACAGGCGTGCCAGTGCTTGCAATTGCTTCTACCATCAACACCCAGGAATTCGGCACCGAATATTTTCAAGCAACCAATACAACCCGTTTATTCGACGACTGCAGTTGTTATAACGAGGTCGCCACCACAGCCATACAAGCGCCGAGGATGCTGCAGGCGGCCATCCAGCACGCCATCCACCACAAAGGCGTAGCGGTATTTGGCTTGCCCGGAGACGTTTCCGCAATGACGGCGGAAGAAAGTCCGACCGCCATGTGTAACTACCGCAGCCAGGTTATCATGTACCCTGCGGAAGAAGAAATTGCGCAATTAGCAGTGTTGTTAAATCACCATAAAAAGATCACTATATTTTGCGGTATCGGCGCTGTGGAGGCGCATGATAATGTAGTGGCGCTGGCCTCATTACTTAAGGCTCCAGTCGGTTATTCATTTCGCGGTAAGATGGGTATCCAGCACCATAACCCTTATGAAGTAGGTATGACCGGCCTGCTGGGCCTTCCATCAGCTTACCACAGCATGCATGAATCTGACCTGGTGTTATTGCTGGGTACCGATTTTCCTTACACACCATTTATGCCGGTAAAAAACAAGATCATTCAGATAGATGAAAAACCTGAGCGACTCGGCCGCCGTGCAAAACTGGAGATGGGTCTTTGTGGTAAAATACAGGACACCCTTGAACTGCTGCTGCCATTAATTAACGCGAAAACCGACGATAGCTTTTTGAAAGCACAACTGGACCTTTATGACAAAGTAAAGGACCACCTTAAAATATACGTCGATGACGCAGGCAGCGAAGACAAGATAAGCCCGGAATTCGTAGCCGCTACCATCGATGAACTAGCTGCAGACAATGCCATCTTCACCGTAGATACCGGCATGTGCTGTGTCTGGGGCGCACGTTATATTCGATCTACGGGCAAAAGATATATCCTTGGTTCATTTAACCACGGCTCAATGGCAAATGCAATGCCGATGGCAATAGGCGCATCCTTGTGTTGCCCCGGAAGACAGGTCATCGCCCTTTGCGGTGATGGTGGCATCTCTATGTTACTGGGTGACCTTGCAACCATCAAGCAATACCGTTTGCCGGTGAAACTGATTGTTTTTAATAACCGCTCGCTTGGTATGGTAAAATTAGAAATGGAAGTTGCCGGTTTGCCTGATAACGAAACAGACATGGTTAATCCCGACTTTGCACTCGTTGCGCAGGCAATGGGTTTCAGGGGCATAACGGTGAGGGACCCCGCGGACGTGAAAAATGCTTTGGAAGCGGCTTTCCTCGAAGATGGACCGGTGCTGGTTAACATCATGACAAACCCTGCTTCCCTGGCGATGCCACCAAAGGTTGAATGGGAACAGGTAAAAGGTTATGCCTTATCCATGAGCAAGCTGGTGCTGGGTGGCAGGATGGACGAAGTGCTGGATACCGTGAAATCTAATTATAAGCATTTGAAGGACTTGTTGTAATTTATAAAAGTAAAATTATCTCTTACCACGCCGCGTGATCGGCTTGCCATATTTCTTTTTCATCTGATCCTTGCGGCTGATCTTTTTATTTGTTTTGGTATTCTTTGCGGATTTTTCGTGAAAGGAAGCGCCGCGTTCCAGCCGGGCAGGCGCTTTTATCTGTATTTCCTTCATGTAAACTTTCGGCTGTTCATCTTCCGTGAGTACAGATGATATCTCCAGGTGAGGTGGTAACGGTGATGCCTCCACGGAGAGTTTCATGAAACTTTCTATCTCGCTGAATTGTTCCTTTTCCTTTTCGGTAATAAAGCTGATGGCGATTCCTTTTTTGTCTGCGCGGCCCGTTCTGCCTATGCGATGGATATAGTTCTCTGGCACTTCCGGAATATCAAAATTTATAACGTGCGTTACTTCCGCGATGTCTATGCCCCTGGCAACAATATCAGTAGCAATAATGAACTTGTAAACACCTTCTTTGAATTGTTTAACGGTATTGAAGCGGTGATTTTGTTCTTTATTTGAATGTATCACCCCTACAGCGCCCTGGAAAGCCGGCGCCAACTGTTCAAATAATTCATCCGCCATCTTTTTGGTTGATGTAAACACCAGTACCTTGGTCATGGTCTCATCTTCAGCAAATAGTAAACGAAGCATGTTTACTTTGGTAAAAAAGTTTGGCAGTTCGTAAGCCACCTGGTTAACATTTTCAACCGGTGTGCCTGCCGGGGCGGCTTCTATCCTCACGGGGTTATCAAAATATATATTCATGAGGTCTATCACTTCCTCGATAAGCGTGGCGGAAAAAAGCAGGTTTTGTCGGGTTGGTGGTAATAGATCCAGGATGTTTTTTAACTGCGTACGAAAGCCCTGGTTTAACATCTCGTCAACTTCATCTATCACCAGTTTCCTGATCGATTTAATTTTAAAGGCACCTTCCACTGCAAGGTCATATAAACGTCCGGGTGTTGCAACAAGCACGTCCATGCCGTTCTGCATCGAAAGCTTTTGCGTATTTATATTCGCGCCACCATACACCCCAATTACATCAAGACTTAACAGGGCTCCTAGCTTTTGTACCGTTTCAACTACCTGTGCCACTAACTCGCGCGTAGGAACAATGATCAGGATCTGCGGATTTTTCTCTTTTGAATACTTCCACTGGTTCAGCAATGGCAGCAGGTACGCGAGGGTTTTGCCGGTGCCAGTCTGCGCGATGCCACATACATCCGCGCCGCTCATAACAACCGAAAATACTTTTTCCTGGATGGTAGTCGGCACACTATAACCCAGGTCTGAGACGGCTGTTAATAACTGTTTCCTTAATGTTAGATCCTTGAAGGTCATAATGTTAGTATAAACAGCGAAGGTAGTGTTTGTTAGGCCGGCACGCGCTTTCTGCCCTGTATAGAAAACTATAAATCTTTTATTTACAAAAATACTTTTGATATTTACAACAGTACCTTGTTAGAAGATGCTCTTCCTGGAGCCACCTCCGTTGGTGAGATTTTTAGATTAACACAAACGCTTCAAAGGACGGGGCCTTATTCAAATTACAGGACGTACGAATTATAGAACTATCGGTGACAGTATCAAAGTTGACTTTATCGCCGAGCCTACCCTGCTGGGCGGTTAAAACATAACCACATGTAGCCCCGACCAGCTTAAATACGCAGCCCTCAGCGCGGGTTGGTATTGGAACTCACGCAAACTGAATTTTATCGTAGACAGGATAAACCTTGCTGAACCTATTGATGAAGACGATAACCTGGAGAGATTCAAAGAAAAATTAACGGTGGTTATAACGGTCTGGCTGACCGGTTGAACCAGTTTAAGATCGGGGTCAAGTTCTTTTAAGTACAGATCTGCGAACCTTAGCAATACGAAGAGTTTTTTAACCACAAGGGGCACAAGGAAGGCACAAAGATCACAATGGCCTGGTACAATTTTAAATAGTTATTTAAATTGAAGTATTTCATAATCACTCCAGTTTTCCTTGTGCCCTTTGTGCCTTCCTTGTGTGCCTTGTGGGCACACAAGGAAGGCACAAATCTCAAAAGGCTAACCAATTATAAATGATAGCCAATAGCTGATAGCTAAATCTTATATTAGCAAACCATTAAAAAGCCTTTCATGCTTGCAAATAAAAATATAGTCGTCA
>JBBPYM010000399.1:0-3433 GCA_038199905.1 Chitinophagales bacterium
GTAAACCTCCAACCTACCCCATACCCGAATGATGGCGTATAACCCTTTTTCCTGATAGTTTTGCATGAACTAAAAAGCAAGCAATGGAAGAAGTAATTCCGGTTAAGAGAAAACCCGCTGTTCGTAGAACTCACAAGCAAATTGTCAGGTTGCTGAAAGATTATGCGAGCCGGGAAGGCATGCCGATTGTAGAGTTCTGCAAACTCAACGACGTTAATAAGTCTAATTTTTACAATTGGCAAAAACGTTATGCTAAAGAATCGAAGCCGGAAAAAACAAAAGGGTTTGTTCCGTTAGCATTAAGTGCGCCTGTATTATCTAATAATGTGCCGGCATTATTTGCCGAAGTAAAAGGCATTCGTTTATACCAGGCTGTTTCTTCAGAATACCTTAAAGCCCTGTTATCATGAGTAGCATTGCGCTGTTCAGCGATCTCTTTAATTTCTACCTTTATGCAGGCAGAGCTGACATGAGAAAATCGTTTGACGGCTTAAGTGGTATTATAGTAAATGAATTGGGTCGAGAGGTAAATGAAAAGGATGTGTTTATTTTCTTGAATAAGGAACGTACACATATTAAAGTGCTCGTTTATGAAACCGATGGATTTACCTTGTTTTACCGTCGCCTGCATAAAGGAAGGTTTTCATTACCTGCCGATGCTGCTATCAATGGCAGTATCCAACTCCGGGCCATTGACCTGATTTCCATGCTGCAGGGACTTCATTTACACACTTTAAAAAACAGGGGGCAGTTATCCACATTATTGTAGCTGTTTTATTGCATACCGGGATATTCATGGTCCCTATGGCCCCAATTTTTCGATCTTATTTTTAAAATCAAAAAAACAGGTGCCGTTATCCACCAAAATACAGCGGTGTTTGTGTGTAAATATTGAAGGCATATAATGGATTTAATGACGCCTTTATTGCTATGTTTGCCATGAATGAAAGCCGCTCCACATATAGATTACAAGGCACTCTACCAGCAGGGTGTGGCAGATGGCAGGAAGCAGGCAAAGGTGATTTCTCTGTTAAGGGATGATGTAATTAAATGTGTGAAAGAGCAGCAGCGGTTAGGCCAGGCGGTGAGTTCACTGCAAAAGACACTCTTCCAAAAAGAAGCACTCATCGCAGACGGGCAAAAGGTCATTGCTTCTCACGAGCATACCATTAATACACTCGCCCTAAAGATCAGTCAGCAGGAATCGATCGTCGCTTCCCAAACTACGCTGATTGTTGAACAGCTAAAAGAAATCAGCCAAAATAAAAAGGATCTTTCCACTCTTGCTGCGGTAAAACATGAACTGAAGGTTTTGAAAAAAATGATCCATGGCCGCAGGAGCGAAAAGCATTATCCTTCCGCAGCTGTTAGCGAACAAAATGCTAAAGCAAGTGAGCAACTGACCCTGGACATGGAAGTGGATGCAATGGCTATCTGCAGTATTGAGAAGACCAAATGGGTGCCTGCACATCTTCAGGTGGTTAAAAAGATCACAGAAAAGAAACCGCACCCGGGCCGTCATGACTGGCCGGAGGGCCTGCGCAAGGAAATCATTATATCAGATCCTGCGAATAAACCGGAGGGCTACGTCTTTTTGCGCTTTGAGGATACCATACAACTGGCCTGCACCGATATGGAATTTTATTTGAAGGTGAACCGGCGTTATATCTACATGGCTCCTGCCGCAGCAAAGGGAACATTCAAACAGCTTATAGCACCACCCGCCGCTCATCCCATTCCCAGGTGCAAGGCTGATATCAGCATCCTGGTGCGACTGATCATTGATAAATTCATATACCATCTTCCTGTGTGGCGCCAGCGACAACGCTTTAAGCAATATGGTATCGAACTGAAGTATAATACACTTTGCAACTGGATCAACCGGACAGCAGATGTACTGGAACCATTATATACTTTATTACTTCGGGAACTAAAGATCAGTGGTTATATAATGATGGATGAGACCACTTATCGGGTGCTGGATAATGAAAAGTTGAAAGGGAAAAAATCCCATATCGGTTACCTGTGGGCCTGTAGCAATCCCATACAGCGCATTCTGGCTTTTTCTTACCATAAAGGTCGTGGTAAAAAGGAAGTATCGCATATCCTGAAGGGATACAAGGGATATTTGCAAACCGATGGCTATGCGGGCTATACCCAGTATGGCAGACAGCCAGGTGTTGTGCATTTACAATGCATGGCTCACACCCGGCGCTATTTTGTGGAATCAAGAACTCATGATTTAAAAAGATCAGATTATGTGCTGGAGCAGTTCTTCGCGCCCTTGTACCGGATAGAACAGCAATGCAGGGATGCACGACTTACTTATGACGAGATTACCGAAAAGCGCCAGCAGGAGGCCATTCCGGTGCTGGACAGTTTTTATGCGTGGCTTGTGGAAGAACTTCCAAAAGCGATCCCTGGCACACCGATCTACAAAGCCATTAGTTATGCGTTGAACCGCTTTAAGGAACTGCGTATATACGTCTCAGATGGGATGTTAGAGATTGATAATAATTTTACGGAACGACAGATTAGAACAATCGCAATCGGGAGAAAAAATTATTCGTTTGCCGGTTCACACCGTGGAGGAGAAAGAGCGGCTATCATCTATAGTTTAATGGGCACCTGTAAACTGCAGGGCATCGAACCTCCCAAATGGCTGGATGATGTGCTTAGGCGAATAGTTGATCATCCCGAAGATAAACTCATTGAACTATTACCACAGTTCTGGAAGCCTTTGGAAAAACCAGCCCAAACGATCATCCATCAGGCATCGGTATAATATTTTTAAAGTGAATTAAAATGGCCATCCTCAAGCTGCAGATGAGAGTAACCTAATGTCTTATTGGTAAAAACATCCATTGATGCCGAGTCATCAAAAGTCTTGACACCACCAGGGTAACTGAGCATAAATTTATCCAGCTTGAGCAGGTGAACTATTTGCAAACCAGGTGTCAGGAGGTTCAAATCACTGAGCAGGGATACTTGGCTGGGCTTCCCATAAGTTTTAGTATCACTTTTATTAAGAGCACTTGTATACCAAATGGCAGCTTCTTTGAGCGCCAGCGGTAATTTAACAGTTGCCCGGTCCAGGTTCTGATCTACCATAATAATGAATAGCTGCTCACGGCCATCACCTCTTTTGTAAATGAACATTTTATTACTGCCCCCATAGTGAATATGTGGCAAAGGACCGGTAACAATATCAACAGTGAGGATATGCGCGAAAAAGCGCGGCTTGCTGTAATGATAAATATATCCTGCCTTGCTTTCCGATGGCACTGACAGCGGATCATTACACAGAAAAAATTGTGACATCAGCTAAATTGTTTCCATCAAAGGTAATCACCTGCGGCGATGTGCAATTAGGCCATAAGCTTTTTTCTGTGATAAAAACATTTTTAGAGGATGGGGTAGGTTGGAGGTTTAC
>JBBPYM010000400.1:0-5046 GCA_038199905.1 Chitinophagales bacterium
TAACCGCAGAGAAATGCAGGAGAGGAAGAAGAGTATCACAAAGGGAGCTCCTCTGTGTCACTGTTCTTCCTCTCCTGCATTTCTCTGCGGTTAATTTTCTTCCTATTTGCGTTTGCAGAAACCCTTTGTTTTTCGTAAATTACGTGTTCTTACCCCATTTAATGCTGGCTCATGAAAAAGCTATTAGTGCTCCTTTTGATTGTTTGCTGTGGCGTCATGCTCCTATATACAGTGTCGTGCTCCAATGACAAGAACGGCGGTTCCGATACAGAGATGATCAGCTATAATTTCCAGGTAAGGCCTATTTTCTCCGATAAATGTTACAAGTGCCACGGCCCGGATGCCAAACAAAGACAGGCTGGGTTAAGATTGGATATTGAAGCAGAAGCTTATAAAGCACTACAGGATCATCCGCGTGCACATGCCATTGTGCCTGGAAACCCAGGTTTGTCTGAACTATTCCTGCGTGTTGATACGAAGGACACTTCCATCATGATGCCGCCCCCGTCCAGCAACCTGCCTGCGTTGACAGAAGATGAGATCGTCATAATAAAAAGATGGATTGCGCAGGGCGCGCACTATGAACCACACTGGGCTTTCATCGCCCCAAAAAAATCCCCTTTACCATCAGTTAAGAACAAGGAATGGGCAAGGAATGAAATTGACTATTTCGTTTTACAGCAGATGGAAAAGAATGGACTTACCCCTAATGAAGAAGCTGATAAAGAACGGCTGCTCAAAAGAATTTCCCTCGATCTTACCGGCCTTCTGCCCGAACCTGAAATGACGGACCGTTTTGTAGCAGACAAGTCACCAAACGCCTATGAAAAAATGGTGGATGAATTAATGGCGCGTCCTTCCTTTGGTGAGCGAATGGCGCTACCATGGCTGGATGTGGCGCGTTATGCAGATTCCCACGGTTATCAGGATGATAATTACCGCAGCCAGTGGCCATGGCGGGACTGGGTAATTTATGCCTTTAATAAAAACCTGCCCTACGATAAATTTATCACCTGGCAGCTTGCTGGTGACCTGTTGCCTGATCCAACCAGGGAACAACTGCTGGCCACCGGTTTTAACCGTAATCATAAGATCACCGAAGAAGGCGGTGTGATAAACGAAGAGTACCGGGTAGAATATGTTACTGACAGGACAAATACGCTTGGCAAAGCTTTTATAGGAGTTACTCTTGAATGTGCAAAATGCCATGACCATAAGTATGATCCGTTCTCACAGGAAAATTATTACCAGGTGTTTGCATTCTTTAACAATATCACCGAAGTAGGCCTGGAGTCTACCGTTGGTGGACCTGACACTTATGCCAAAAACCCGAGGATGCAGATCACAAATGAAGACGTGGCTGGCGTGCTTAGCTTCATCAATAAGACGGATACTAATAAATTGGAAGTCTCGATAATGAAAGACAGGGACACGACACGAAAAACGTATATCCTTACCCGCGGCGTTTATGATATGCCGGCGAAAGAAGTAGAGCCGTCAACGCCTCCGTCCATTTTACCATTTGCTTCCGGCCTTCCAAAAAACAGGCTCGGACTGGCACAATGGCTGTTTGATCCAAAACATCCGCTTACATCGAGGGTTTTTGTAAACAGGGTGTGGCAGGAACTTTTTGCCAAAGGCATTGTAAAGTCACCGGATGATTTTGGGATGCAGGGCCAGTTGCCTTCAAACCCGGCGTTGCTAGACTGGTTAGCAGTGGATTTCAGGGAGAATGGTTGGAACATTAAACGATTGGTGAAACAGATTTTAATGTCTGCTACCTATCGCCAGTCGGCAATTATTTCCAAAGAAAAACTGGAAGCCGACAAAGAAGATATTTACTTATCCTATTCACCCAGAGTAAGGCTGCAGGCAGAACTTGTACGAGACGTCTTGCTGAAAAGCAGCGGCCTGTTGAATACAAAAATTGGCGGAATAAGCGTAAAACCTTACCAGCCTTCAGGCCTGTGGGAAATGGCCACTTCCGGTCGTGGCATCCTGGCTACGTATAAACAGGATCATGGTGAACTTTTGTATCGACGCGGGATGTACACTTTTATTAAAAGAACCGTTCCGCCACCAGGCATGATGATCTTTGATGCCAGCAACCGCGATCAGTGTGAGGTGAAAAGGATCCGCACAAATACACCTTTACAGGCACTGGTAATGATGAACGACCCAACCGTTTTGGAAGCGTCTCTTGCACTGGCAGACACTTTGCTGAAAATCAGGGTAACTCCTGATGCAAAACTGGTCACCGGGTTCAGGAGGATAATATGCCGGACGCCGGATAAAAAAGAAACTGACCTCTTATTAAATTATTGGAAGGAACAGCAGGCATATTTCAAGGCAAACCCAGCATCTGCTGCTAAACTGGTAAAAGTAGGAGAGTACAAACCTGACGGTAAAAATTCCGACCTGGAACTTGCCGCCATGATGCAAGTGTTGCAGGTAATTTATAATATGGAGGAAGCCATTACAAAAACGTAATTATGGAAAAGGAACTGCTTGAACACGGTTTGAACACAAATAGGCGCAAGTTTTTGTCCTCTCTTAGTATCGGGCTAGGCAGTGTTGCGTTGGGCTCATTGCTGATCCCGGACCTGTTCAAGGGAACTGCGGCAACCGAAGAAGAATTTCTTGCAGGCGTTCCCCATTTCGCTCCGAAGGCAAAAAGGGTAATATATCTCTTCCAGAATGGAGCGCCCTCACAATTGGAAACATTCGATTATAAGCCAACGCTCGAGTCGATGATGGGCCAGGATCTTCCCGAGTCTATCCGTAATGGTCAGCGGCTTACCGGCATGACTGCTGATCAGAAAACCTTTCCGCTGATAGGTTCGTATTATAAATTTACCCAGCATGGCCAGTCGGGGGCATGGGTGAGCGAAATATTTCCCCATATGTCAAAGATCGTAGATGATCTTTGCATTGTGAGGTCCATGCATACCGAGGCAATTAACCACGATCCGGCGCTTACATTTTTTCAGACCGGCTCACAACAGGGCAACCGCGCCAGCATGGGCTCCTGGGTGAGTTATGGTTTGGGAACAGAAAATAAGAACCTTCCTTCGTTCTGTGTATTGCTCTCCCGCGGCAAGGGTAATGGACAAGGTGTTTACTCGAAATTATGGAACAATGGATTCCTTGATTCGGTACACCAGGGGGTGCAGTTTAGCAGTGGTGAAAACCCGATTCTGTACCTGCAGGATCCTGACGGTCTCGACAAACTTGCTCGTCGCACGATGCTCGATAAGGTATCTGCGCTTAACCAGTCCAGTTATGAACAGTTTGGTGATCCCGAGATCTCCACGAAGATCCAGCAGTACGAGATGGCTTATCGCATGCAGACAGCTGTTCCCGAGATATTGGATGTATCAAAAGAGCCGGATGATATAGTGAAATTATATGGTTCCGAATGCCTTGTGCCCGGCACTTACGCGGCAAACTGCCTGCTGGCAAGGAAACTGTCTGAGAACGGGGTGCGTTTTGTACAGCTGTACCACCAGGGATGGGATCAGCATGGCAATCTTCCAAATGAAATGCGCGGGCAGGCAAAAGATGTGGACCAGCCATCTGCCGCCTTGATAACAGATCTTAAACAAAGAGGGTTGCTCGATGAAACACTTGTGATATGGGGCGGCGAGTTTGGTCGCACCGCTTATTGCCAGGGTAAGATGACCATTGATAATTACGGCAGGGATCATCATCCCCGCAGCTTTAGTATATGGATGGCCGGTGGTGGCATCAAACCCGGTATGGTATATGGAGAAACTGATGAGTTCGGTTATAACATCATCAAAGATCCCGTTCATGTTCACGACTTCCAGGCAACAGCTTTATACCTGCTCGGCCTGGATCATGAGCGCCTCACTTTCCGTTCACAAGGCCGAAGGTTTAGACTGACGGATGTATCGGGGAGCGTGGTGAAGAGTATACTTGCGTAAGAGCTGTCAGCTGTCAGCTATCAGCTATCAGCCGACTCTGCTATTTAAATGAAAGTATATTTTATAATTACCAAACATTCTTTTTTTCTTTATTTATCATAATTGGCAAAAACAATATTGTATTTCCTCAGGAACAAATTCGGTAAATACCTTATCTTGGTCCACCGACAAGCTGATAGCTGACAGCTTCAACAACATTGCATACATAAACATTAACACTCATGAACCGAAAAAAATTCCTTCAACAATCTGCCCTTGCAACCAGCGGCCTTATTATAGCTAATGGACTTTTCGCGAAAACTAAAGAACCTGTTTATGGTCATAACGGTATGAAGTACCAGATTGATACAAAATGGGGCACATTAGATTCTTCCAAATACCCGGTTAATGATTGTCACGAGATGATCCAGGATAGCAAGGGGAGAATTTTGCTGCTAACTAATGAGACGAAAAACAATATCCTGATTTATGATAAAGGCGGTAAATTGTTAGACTCCTGGGGACATGAGTTTCCGGGAGCGCATGGCCTGACCCTACAAAAAGCCAATGGCGAAGATTTTTTGTTTATTACCGATACCAACAAACACCAGGTTTATAAAACTACCATCGATGGTAAAATTTTGCTTACCATCGATTATCCGGCCGATACGGGCAAATATGCAAAGAAAGAAGCCTTTGTTCCTACAGAAACCACCGTGCTGGAAAATGGCGATTTCTATATCGCCGATGGTTATGGGGCACAGTTTATTATGCAATATGATGCCAACGGCAAGTTGAAAAATATTTTTGGCGGCAAAGGTGAAAATCCCGAGAACCTTGACAATGCACATGGCATAACTGTTGACACCAGGAAAAAGGAACATACCTTGCTGATCACTGATAGAACCCGTAATTGTTTTAAAAGATTTACGATGGATGGTAAATATATTGAGACCATCGCATTGCCGGGCGCCTGTGTATGCAGGCCTGTGATAAGTGGCAGTCATTTGTATGCTGCTGTTCTTCGCTCGCCAAACCTCCAGGCCGTGGGTACTGGGTTTGTCACGATCCTGGATAAAAACAATAAGGTTGTTTCAAACATCGGTGGTACAAAGCCCGA
>JBBPYM010000401.1:0-12135 GCA_038199905.1 Chitinophagales bacterium
GGCGTTGCGGGCCATTGGTTTTTCAACATAAACCGGCTTGCCGGCTTCCATGGCCTTGCGGGCATATTCCAGGTGCACATCGGGAGGGGTAGCAATATAAATGGCGTTTACCTTTGGATCGTTTATGAGATCGTCTACCTTATCGTACCAGGTTTCAATACCATGTCTCGCTGCATAGTCAGCGGCTTTGGCGGCGTTGCGACCCATGACAGCTACCAGTTTTGAATTGGCTACTTTGCTAAAAGCCGGACCGCTCTTTTTTTCTGTAACGTTGCCGACGCCGATCATACCCCAGTTTATTGTATCAGGCATATTTTTGAGTTGAAATTTTGTGAATGGATTTCGAAGCGTTCAATTTAACCGCAGAGGAACGCCAAGAGGAAGCGCAGAGGATCGCAAAGAAGAATCCCTCTGTGTTCCTTTGCGCTTCCTCTTTGCGTGCTTTGCGGTTAACTTTCTCTACATACTAAAGCTAACTCCATTTTGTGAAGTTACGTTCTTCATTATTTTGTTTCAACCGGCCCGCTGATCACGCCCAAATAGCGACCCATCCAGTAAGGAAGTAACCAGATATCGCCGGCGCTGTTTTCTGAACGGCCATTACTGCCGCCATCGAGTGAGAACATGTTTGAATTATGTCGCCTGATTGGCATTTCATCAGGTGGCAGCACCTCTTTAATTGATTGTCCGCGGAAGTTGCCAGGAAGAAATTCAAGATCTTTTCGCTCGCTGTTTACCACCCGCCAGTTTACCAGATCGAGCGGGTAATTTTGCAGGTAACCAATAGATTCTTCGAGGTCGAAATCTTTCAGGCCGGTCATGGCGGTAACAATGTTCCAGGCAGCTTCATGTTCTGGTCTTTCGGCCTGCCAGTGGTCAATGATCGAAGCCCGGAACTTTGCCTTCAGCGTATCGTTAAAAGCATAACGGTAAAGGCCCCAATAACCGAGGAAATACATTTCATCATCAGAGTGATTCCAGCCAGACGATAATAATTTGCTAAGCGTGTCTGATTCACCGGGAGCCTCCGCGATAGTACTCATCGGTCGCATGAGGTTCTCGAGATAGCCATGTTTATTCAGCAGTTCCATCGCTTTATCCTTGTAAAGCTTCTTATGCGTGAAGTGATAAGCGGTTTGTAACATCGCGGTAATATTGGAGGAGGTAATCTTCCTGTCGCCCACCATCAAAGGCATGGCGTTAACATACTCAGGGTTCCATCTTCCCCATCTTGTAGGTTTGTCATCCCAGTCAATAAGGTAATAGTTGTTTTCAACAATATGTTGCATCAATGTATCTATCAGCCGTATTGCCCTTCGCTTTAGATCGGCATCATCAACCAGTTCCGCTATCGCGCCAAAAACAAAAATGTGACCGATCGCTTCATCACTGCTGGTGGTAGACTTCCAATCCCATTCAGGATCTTCTGCTTCTCTCCAGAGTTCTTTGTCGGCAGTTGCGTAACCTCTCCTTTCATAAGATCTTGCCGGGAAACCTTTCACCGGGTTGATTGTATAAAGACGTTCAATTGCATCAAAAGATTCACGGCAGTTTTTTAATGCTTCGGGAGAACGCGTGACTGCGTAACGAAATACTTCCGCACCCAGGTACATCGAGGTCCAAAGGCCATCATTATCCGAATCTTCCAGTATACCGGTATCCGGGTCACCATTTGTCATTCTTGAAATGGTAGCGTTGAACCCATTACGGATATGCCTCTTGCGCACCTGCTTGTCAAACAGAACGGCCTTATCATACAAGCTCATCGATTGAAAATGAATTTCTCCCAGCCCCTTCTCGGATAACAACAGTATATTTTCATTTTCACCTTTTGCGATATCAATGATATTATCAGAAGGCACCCAGCGTGCAGATGCGTAGTAATCGAATTTGCCATCATTGCGCAGTTTGAAAGCGCCTCTTGTTGATCCAAACCAGGTCTGGCCATCAAGAACGCGAACCACGGTAATATCAGTGGCGGGGAGTTTTTTTTGAACCGCGCCCACCATGGAACCGTTATCGGCGTTCACCACCATATAACCGTCATGCGTACCCACTAAAAGTTCCTTGTTGCTGGCTGACAAAGCAAAACTTGTAAGGCCTTTACCGGTATATTTTGAAGCGATGGCTTGACTGGCTACAGAAAACAGCGCAATAGATTTTTCGCCCAGCAACCAGAAAGCGTTCCTGGATTTATCAAAAAGGATTTCTATGATCTTATCCTGCGGGTGGCCCTGCCAGGCGACACCAGACTCCTTTACCAACTGCAACGCTTTACCATCAGATAACAGGAAAGAAAATCCGGTACCACCGGCAAATACGGTCACTCCAGGAAGAGTATGTTTGCTGTATAATTTGCCTGCCCATGCGTTGCTCAGCACTGCTTGATCATCCACATACACCAATTGGTCGTCGTATAACAAAATGTCTTTTATTTTCTTACCAGCCATGGGTTTGTAAGCGAGGTCTGGCAACAACTCACCTGGATAAAGATGTGCGCCTGCAGAGGGCCTTAAAAGCCCTGCCGAGGACAAAATCTGGATTACACCATTACGATCGCAGGCAAGTTTTTGAAGCCGGATACTGTCACCGGCTTTTAACTTTTGAGCATCTTTTGGCAGTTGATATTTTATACTGAAATCCTGTTTGTACGGCAGATCCTTATGAACAGGCTGCCCGGCCAGCGGCCGTTGTTGACTACTTACTGTTACCGTTAAAAAAGACAAGAAAATTAGAAAAAAAACAAACGGGGATAATTGCATGCGATGATATTTCATGATTGATAACAAATTCAATTGAAAGCCTTGTTTGCGGACCACCCTTGTTGATAAATATCTTACGTCACCTTAGAGACCCAATTTAGTTCACACCTGCAGCAGCCCTGATCAATTTTTCTATTGGTATAACTACCTGAAGTTCGCAACGGCCGCCTTGTTGTTTGGCTTTCTCGACAACTGCAAGATGGTGTGGTAGCCAGTCAACGGACGGTTTAGTTTTATTACGCAGGACTGTCATTGCTGACAAACCCGCTGTTGCAAGTTTCTCGAGGTTTTCGGATAAGTTGGCAGCTTCCTGCAACACCGGCGAGTTACGCAGTGTTATTAAGAAATCACGGTGATTATTCTTCCACGTTGTAAGCTGTTCAATAATATCTTTTTCTACAGGGGTTGATGGTTGTTGTAAATAGACGTCAACCGCTCGGTTAAAAAGTCGTGGCACTGCCTGGTCGGGGGTAGCAGCATCCGCTATTTTTGTGTAAGGCGAGAAAACAGTGTACATGCTGTCCTTTTCGTTGCGCTCGTAAATTTTCAGTGGTTCTATAACGTTTACCAACACCTGTAGCGCCTTTGTATCGTAGCCGTTGGCTAAACGACGCAACATCCCCTGTTTGTACGATTCATGACGAAGGCCAAGCGCTTCCAGGTGCAGGCTGGCGATATCCAGGCGGCGGTACATATCGTCTACATCGTTTACTTCTTTCGACGACCACAATCTTTCCGCGATCGCGGCCATCCTTGGCCAGATCCGCGAGTCAGCTGTTTCCGGTGTAATGTGCTCGCTCCACATCGTACCTTCTCCACCTAAAATATTTTTAGTTTGTTCCGGTGTCAGGTGTACACTATCAGGAATGGGGTCATTGGTATAATGATAAGAAGCGGGCTGGATAAGGTCAATATAATATCCATTGGAAAGTATGGCCTTGTAACCGTTCTTAACCGAAGCATAAAAAAATTCCTTCCCCCGCCACGACTGTATCACGATATCTTTTGGCACACCGGGCTGTAAAATCTCGTCCCAGCCCATCATGGTTTTATGATACTTTTTCAGGATAGGCAGCAGCCGCTTGTTAAAAGCTGTCTGCAGGTCCATATATTCTTTCATTCCGTGGTCTTTCATATATGCTTTGATATGCGGTGTACTTTCCCAATCTTTTCCTGTGTTCTCGTCTCCACCGATATGGAAATAAACATCCGGGAAAAGGGCGGTCATTTCAGCAAACAATTTGTCGATGAACACCCATACTTCTTCATTGGTAGGATCAAGCACCGGGTCAAAAACACCGAAATAACGTTCAAGGGTATACTTTTTTTTCAAGCTTGCGAATTCAGGGAAAGCCACAAGGATAGCAGTTGTATGTGCAGGCACCACAAATTCAGGCACGATCCTTATACCACGCTGACCGGCGTAATTAATGATGTCACGAATATTTTCCTGCGTATAATACAAACCGTCGGATGCCTGCTCTTGCAACTGGGGAAAGACTTTTGACTCAACACGAAATCCCTGGTCATTGCAGAGATGGAGGTGCAATACATTCAACTTCATGGCTGCCATACCATCGAGGGTGCGTTTCACCATATCTATCGGCATAAAATGCAGCGCTACATCCAGCAGCATTCCCCGCCAGGTAAACCTTGGTTCATCCTTCAAACTTAAACCGGGGAAGTAATAGCCTTTATCCCCTGTGCTTACCAATTGCAACAGTGTTTCCAGCCCATGAATAGCGCCGAGGTCGGTAGTTGCTTCCAGAACAACCTGTTTAGTGGTAATATTCAGCGAGTAACTTTCATCTTCATAAATATTAAGTTGTGCGGCACGCTGAACTTTAATGATCAGTGGTGACAGGGGATCGTTGTCCTTCGCGGTTACAAAATCCTGTTTGTCAAGAAAGAAACCTGTTTTTTCACCCATGCGCCGAACAAACCTGCTGGCTTCGGCATACAAGCGCGGGTCTGGTTTACCAGTTACCGCAACCCGGAATGCCGGCGTGATTACAAAGCGCTGGTTGTTTGGCGTTAGTTGCCGTGGAACCGGCATCAGGTCTTTCGTACGATTAACCTGCGCAACAGAAGGCAGGTTGAATAATACCACAACTAATAAAATCAGCAAAGATATTCTCATGGTGCGATTCCTTGGATGAAGAAAAAAATATAACCGCAAGTTGGTGAAGCAAAATGGCGGAAAGTTCCACAGAGAAAAACCGTTGCGGATCTTTGCGCCACTTTGCTTTAAACTTTGCAGGTAGAGAAAAATTACCAGGGCTTACCGGTTCCCTGCAGCAGCCAGGTCTTTGACCAGGAACTGTTGCTACCATCCGGCCCGTTATAAGTTGATACCTCCAGCTTGCTGATAGCGGCAGCCGAATTGGTCGGGTTATTTTGAAGTTCGGTGTTATCATACTTGTAACGTAGCGGGATCTTTGCACGATAAGAGTTCCAGCCAACTGATAAAACAGGGAACCCCGTTCTTCTCCAGTCCATATATGCTTCGCAGGAAGCCTGCCAGGAAGCTATCCATTTCTGTTCTATGATCCTTTCCAGCGTGGCGTTGTATTTAACCAACGGTTGAGCCATATATTCTGCAAGGCTTTTCACACTGCCGGCATATGCGGTTACATCTGCCTGGTAGCTTGTGAATACCGTTAAAAGGTCAAAAGCAGCGGTTATACCCTGGTTATAATATTGTTCTGCTGTTTTGCCAACGTTCCATCCTTTCAGGGCAGCTTCTGCAAGGTCAAAGCTAACCTCGGAAAAAGAAGCCATGCGCTGTTTCAGCAATGGTCCATTGGGCTTATCGTATACATCCCTTCTCAAATAAGAAACATAGTCGTTATTAGAAGTAGACTGCGTTCCTGAACCATTCAGGTTATATTGGAAATCTGCTAATGAGTAACTGATGGGTATACCAACGTAAGCAGGCGACGTATCAAAGAAATTATACACGGTTGCGATGGGCGCGCCCCAGGGACGGTCAGTGGCGTAGGTAGCGAGATTAAATTCTTTGTACCTGTTTGCGGCAGCCGCAACAGGGTTTATATAACGTACACCGTTAAGCACAACGGCAGGCGTAGTTGCGTCGCCGGCAGCAAACTTAGAAGCATCAACCACCGAAGGCGTTTTTACTTTCTCAGCCATGACCACGATGCGTGGGTCTTTCAAAGCATCCAGCTTTTTTACAAGCGTGGCACACATTTTATTCCTGTCAAAATCCGTCTGACCTTTATAAGCATGTGCTTTCTGGTAAGATGTATTTGCGTCAACACCAGGAAATGACATTGCCCAGTCATCACTATTACTCGTGAAAACCTTTGCAGCGATCGCCTCTACACTGGCCTGGACGTTTCGTTTGCCAGAAAGCCTCATGTAGTAGCGCAGCAATAATGAATTAGCCAGCCTGGTCCATTTTTGCGGATCGCCCTGGTAGAAAACATCGGATGCAATCGTAGCGGCAGTTATTTCTGAATGATCACCACGTGCACCAGTAAGAAAGGGGATCGAAGCTTTCAGGTCAGCAATTACACCATCATATATTTGTTCTTGCGAGTCAAATTTAGGGAACTGGTATTCGCTTCCGCCCAAGTCACCTTTTACGGCCATGGAATCAGGCGCATCACCCCAATAGTCAGCGATAAAACCGAATTGAAAAGCACGCATGATCAAGCCAACACCCTGGTGAAATCTCCAGTTAGCAGACTGTGCCTTTTCCAGCATCAATTTGTTATCCCTTAAAATACCATAATTGCCACTCCATGATTTTGCGTCCCAGTTGTAGGCGCTGTAACTGTTACCAAAGGCATCAACATAAGTGTGCTGCACCGCGCCAGACATATCCCCTGATCCGAGGTTGCCATAGTTGGTGGCTGATGCCGTGAGCACATTGGCCATCAAATAATCCGGCGCCGCATTTGCCGGGGTGATATTATTCGGGTCGCGGTTCATTTCAGAAAACTTCTTACAGGAAGGAACCAAAATCAGTAAGGCCAGGAAAACGCCTATTATCCTAAAAACATTATTCGCGCATTTCATTTTGTAATTCTTTAAAAGTTAGTGTATGTGCTTTGGCTATCAGCCTTCAGCTATCAGCTATCAGCAATTGTCAGGTCAACAGACCTCACTAGAAGCGAACATTTAATTTTATGCCCATAGGGATTGTCCAGGGTATGATATTGTAACGTTCAATACCCTGCCTGAACTGTGAACCGTTGCCCTGTGCGCCTGTCTGGAACTGGAACGCCTGTTCAGGATCGAGACCTGCTTTAGCTTTCGTCCAGAGAATGATGTTGCGTGTATATACCCCTAATGAAAGGCCTTGTAATTTTAAGGTATTAATCAGTCGTCTTGGAAGTTCTGCGCTGATAGTAAGTTCTCTCATCTTGATGTAGGAGGCATCAAACATGCTCATCCTGGCAAAGCTCCAGCCTGCTGTTGCTGCATCTTCATAAAGCTGCAGTTTGGTAAGACTCATATTACCCAGGTTCTCTACATAACCGCCACTGCCATTGCTGTACACACCTGGAAAAAATGCGCCATCATCAATGGTAATACCACCCTGGTTCTGGAAAGGAAAACCGCCGGTTGCGGTTGTTGGTCCGCCAACGAGGTTAAACTGCTGTAAACCGGAGAACATGATATAGGCGCCCGGGTTAGATTTCAGGAAGCCAGGGATGTCCCCTTTGTAAGCGTCAGGAATCGGGATACCCATATTTTCCTGTCTTCCCATGGCCGCGTCACTTTGAAGGTAACGATAGGTTTGTGAGAAAAAGGTGCCACCAAGCCTCATGTCAAAACTGGCAGTCAGGGTCAGCATCTTCCAGCTTACGGAGGTCTGTGCACCCATTAACAGTTTAGGGTTATAATTTCCAACGATATCTTTGTTTTTAAAATCACCACCGCCTTTTTTCTGATACTGCCCGCTGTTATCCAAAAGCGGCCAGCCGAAATACGGAGAAGCCTTTTCTGTTACGGTCGCGATCTGGTTGTCCCATAACTGTCCCAGTTTACCATCACTGATCACCTGTGAGCCGTCTGCATTAAATTTGTTTGGTATCGGTTGTCCCTTGGCGTAAGTCCAGGCCCCGCTGTTTCCATCGGCCCAGAACTGGTAGTAAGGCACACCGCTGGAAAGAGAAATGATATAAGAATTATTCTTTGTATAGTTAACGCTCATGTTCCAGTTCCAGTCTTTGTTTGAAACGATGGTACCGCTCAACTGCAGTTCAATTCCTTTACTGCGGATAAGACCGGCATTGATCTGCCCTGTGTTGTAACCTGAGGAAGGGGGTGTGTTGATCGGCAGGATCTGGTTCTTGTTGTCAGACTGGTAAACAGTTCCTTCAAACCTTAACCGGCTGTTGAGGAAAGCCAGTTCAAGCCCGAGTTCTGTTGATGTTGCCTGCTCAGGTTTGAGGTTGGGGTTTTTAAGCGTTCCTGAAGTTGCTTCTGTGGTGATACCACCAAAGCTTCCCATTCCAATAGTGCCATACAGGTTGTAAGGATCAGTATCCTTACCAACTTTTGCCCAGCCACCGCGCAGTTTAAACAAATTTACTGCTAGTCCCAGGTTAACCATTTTATTTACAAGAAGACTAAGTGATGCAGAAGGATAAAAATAAGAATAGTTATCTATCGGCAAGGTGCTCGACCAGTCGTTACGGCCTGTAAGATCAAGGAAAGCAAGGTCTTTAAAGCCAAGTGATGTAGTTGCATAAGTGCTGTAAATAGCTTTTTCGTAAATGCCGCTTCTTGACCGCAGGTTAGCCTGGGCGATGTTGGCCACATTGAAGTATTCAGGAGCCACTATACCTGAGCCCGACTGTGAAAAAGTTTGTTGTGAGTTGCTATAAACATACTGGATATTTCCTCCTCCTGAAGCCGAGAAATCGAAGGCTCCGAATTTATTCTGGTAAGTAACCAGGAGGTCGGTATTGTTTTCAGTATTGTAAATTTTGGTAACGCCATAGTAACCGTTCCTTTCAGAGCGGTAACTTTTGGAGATCTTTGTTTCGCGGTATTCATTCAAAATGTCTTGTGAATAACGAACAAAAGCGTTGAGGTGTTTAGCAATTTTGAAGTCTGCCTTCACATTACCGAAAAGCCGGTTGCGGGTGAAACTGTTTTTTACCTGGTTCAGCGTAAACCATGGATTGTTGTCACCATCAGTCGCGGGATTTTTAATACCCGGATCCTGGTCAACACCCACTGGAGGTAGTACTTTTCTCTGCTGGATGCCGGGCGTCAGCCAGTAGTCCTTCAGTTCCCTTACATCTACACTTGGAGAAAGATATGCAACGTCTTTTAACACACCACCATTGTTACCAGCCACTACGTTGTCAGTGCTGGTGCGTGTGTAATTGATGGACGAAGATATTTTAAATCCTGTAGAAACTTTGTGTTCAACATTCAGACCCAGGTTATGACGGGTTAAACCGGTTGTGGGCACAATGCCCCTGTTAGCCAGGTTTGAATAAGATAAACGGTAGTTGTCTTTATCAGTGGCATTTTCAACCGAGATGCTATTTATAGAAGTGATACCGGTTTGTACAAAATTTTTCAGGTTATTGTAACTCACAAGATCCCTGGTCTGGTAAGTACCATCTGGATTCTTGGGGCTGTTCCAGTGAATGGCTTTCAGGCCGATATTAAGCGGTGTGCCAAACCTATAGCTATCGGTGCCGGCGAGATCCACTAATGCACCTTTCCAACTGTTATAACCGTTTGGCGTAACGTAGGGATCTGTTCCGATGGTATAACTCTGGTTTGTTGGAAGGTATTTATATGGTTTGTCGAATTCCGTGCTGGAACTAACGTTGATGCCTAATCCTTTTGAGCGCTTTCCGGATTTGGTAGTGATCAGCATTACACCGTTACCTGCGCGTGAGCCGTACAATGCCGCCGCGCTCGGACCTTTCAGTATCGATACACTTTCTATATCATTTGGATTAAGATCTGAAATCGCATTGCCATAATCGACATCATTATCATTACCATTATTAACACCCACATTACTCAGGGAGTTTTTTACCGGCACCCCGTCGATAACAAACAATGGCTGGTTATCATTATTAAGGGAACGGATGCCACGGATAACCACACTTACTGAGGAGGTGGGTGAGCTTCCGGTAGAGCTGATATTAACGCCCGAAACTTTGCCGGCCATACCATTCAGCACGTTAGTTTGTGAAACTTTATTTAGATCATCTCCCTTAATTTCACCTACTGAATATCCCAGCGATCTTTTTGCCCTGGTGATGCCTAACGCCGTTACCACCACTCCGGAAAGTTCCTGGGAGGTGCCTGGCTGCAAAGTGATGCTAAGGTCATGTTTTCCGTCTACAGGCAACTCAACAGTTTTATAACCTACGAAACTGAATACAAGCACCGCATTTGGACCTGATACGGAAAATTCGTAGTTACCTTCCACATTGGTGGTAGTTACATTTGTTTTTTCTTTCTCTGTAACAGTAACGCCCGCCATTGGGCCATTACTATCGGTAACTTTCCCCTTTACCAAAAACACCGGCGCAATTGTTTTTTTAAGTGGAGAGGTCTTTTTAGCAGCGTTAAGGACCGCGATATCCTGTGCGGAGAGCGCCGACCACGAGCAAAAGAACAGGCAGAGCAGCAAATTGCCAAAAGACCATAGTGAGCTAAACCTTTTTTTCATAGCAGTTTTGTTTTGGGATGAATGTGAATTATTAATCGAATGTTGATTGACTAAAATTGTCAGGTCAGGGTTCCAGATTATCTCAGTTTTTGCAACCTGCTGAATCCTTTCAATAGACAGTAAGAAACCAATACCACATTTACTCGCTGTTATGTTCTTACTTATTTATTAAGCTGTAAAATAATCCTGCTACATCTTTTCCAGTCGACCACTGCTAAAAGGCTCGAGCAGCGGGCTTTTTGGCGGCAGCTCTGTTACCAGGTAATCAATGTCTGATATATCACAGATCTTTATCCGCTGCACGCTGTTTAATTTTTCCGCTATACAAACTACAGCCACTTTTTTTGCGGAACGGATCATTGCCTTTAAAACCTGCACCACTTCCCAGTCAGAATCTGTTAACCCGTCCGTCACGGAAAGGCCATTGGCACCAATTATACAGAGATCCACTTTAATACCGGCCAGTTCGTTGATAACACTGGCGCCCGTGTGTAAATTCGAATTCCTTGCCAGTTTGCCACCGATGCTTATAACTGAAATATGCTCATGTTCAGCCAGGGTGATGGCCACCTGGGGGCTGAGCGTAAAAAAAGTTCCCTGTACCGTTTTAGGGATTTTTTTTGCGATCTCCATGATAGTTGTGCCTCCTTCCATCATCACAGTCATATTCTTCTTAAAAAGTCCGATAGCTTTTTCCGCGATCTGCTGTTTGGCTGCCAAGGCATATACTTCATTTTTGCCGTCGAATGGCGAATGAAAGGTTTTGCTCATGGCACCGCCGTGCACTTTTGATATCATCCCTTCATCGGCCAGTTCTTTAAGATCTCTTCTTATGGTATCTTCTGAAACGGAGAGTTTCTCACTTAGGTCGGCCGAAAGTACTGTATTTGAAAGATTTATTTCTTTCATGATAAGCTTCAGGCGTTCTCTTCTCAGCATATAATTTTATCTCCTGCTTAATAGTTAAAAATGAAATTAAGTATTCTGCACGGAATTTCCTATTTTAGAAACTCAAAAACGAAGAAAACCGCAATTTCTTAACATGGTAAAAATTACAGAACAACCGTCTGTTTACAGGCATCTGGAAACCAGGCAGATAGAAGAACTCACCGCCTTTATAAATAAAGAAGATGCTTCAGTGGCTACCGCTATTGAAAAGGCGTTGCCGCAGATCAATAGTCTGATTCACGCAATAGTGGAAAAATTAAAAGAAGGAGGGAGAATGTTTTACGTTGGTGCCGGCAGCGGCGGGCGCTTGTCTGTCTTGGATATTATAGAACTACCCACCACCTTCGGGGTAAAAAAGGGCATCTTTAATTCCATTCTTGCGGGCGGCAGTGAACATTTAACCGAGGCAAGAGAAGAGATGGAAGACAATATAATGGAAGGCTGGGAAAAGTTGCTGGATAATAATATATCCGCTGCAGATATTGTCATCGGGATTTCAGCAAGTGGCACAACACCCTTTGTGTTGGGCGCTTTGGAGCAGTGCCAGCGACTGAATATAACTACAGGGTGTATCGTTAGCAATCCAGACTCTCCAATTGCCGTGCGGGCAGACTTCCCCGTGGAAGTTATCACAGGCCCTGAGTTCTTAACCGGCAGCACCCGCATGAAATGCGGCACGGCGCAGAAAATGATTTTTGATATAATAAGCACTACCACCATGATCCAGTTGCAACGCGTGGAGGA
>JBBPYM010000402.1:0-3748 GCA_038199905.1 Chitinophagales bacterium
AAGTCGGCAATTGGCATCGGCACGCTTATGGAAGATGGCATTGGTGACACCATCAGAGTTTCACTGACCGAAGACCCGGAGTTTGAGATCCCGGTATGCCAGGACCTTGTAAAGCGATATACCGGTCGCACTGGTGAAACTACAACAACACCGCCTCTGGTTAAAATTCCATACAATCCATTTGATTATGTAAGAAGATCTACCAACAGCGTATCCAATATCAGCAGTAAGCTGGTTCCAGTGGTAATGGCTGATTATATGAAATCGCAAGAAATTGTTCATTCAGACCTTCAATCTATCGGTTATTCTTATGACTCTTTTCTTGACAAATGGAATATTTCCGATGGCGCAGCAGATTATTTATATTCAGGAAACAAACTGCCTGAATTTGAGGTCCCTGGTACTTTGAAAGTTGTTTGTAACTACCCTATCTGGTTAAGCGCTGGTGATAAAAGTAAATTCTACCCATTATTCCAGGCGAGTGAATATACCGTAGCTGAACAACGTTCTGCCAAAATAAACTTTATTTCTGTAGATGTGAATGAAGCAGGCGCGGATAGCATGATAGAACGCATTCGCAATGACGACACAGTAGTGTTATGCCTATGGTCATCCGGTGCACATGCCATGCCAGGGGTTAGAAGATATATTGCTGAACTCATGAATAACGGCGTTGGCTGGCCTGTAATAATAGCAGTGGAAAGCCAATTCTCCACGATAGACGAGCAACTCATTCAATTCTCTACTGAGGCGGGAGCGTTGTTGCTCGAGGGAATGGGTGACGGCATCTGGCTGATGAATGACCCTGGCGCTATTCAGAACAGTAAAGTAAGTGGCAGAACCTATCTTGAAACAAAAAACAACCATCAATTCCTAAACAATACCTCGTTTTCTATTTTGCAGGCCACCCGCACCCGCATTTCCAAAACGGAATACATCAGTTGCCCAAGCTGCGGCAGAACCTTATTTGATTTGCAGGAAACAACGGCAAAGATTCGTTCGGTGACCAACCATTTGAAAGGTGTAAAAATTGCGATTATGGGCTGTATCGTAAATGGCCCGGGCGAAATGGCCGATGCAGACTTCGGATATGTGGGTAGTGGCCCTGGAAAAATTACTTTATACCGCGGTAAAGAAGTAATTAAACGTTCCGTAAATAGCGAAGTGGCCGTAGAGGAGCTGATCAACCTTTTGAAAGAGAGCAATGCATGGATTGAGCCTGCATTGGTGGAGCATTAGGAAGCTATCAGCTATCAGCCACCAGCCGTTGCGGTTCTACATTAACCTATAAGGTTTGGATGCGTAGAGCTTTTCTTAAGTGATCAACCTTATAGGTTTAAAAACGGCGTGTCGGGCAAACTGAAGTTGAAGCAGAGATTCTACCTTTAAACAACAGCCTCTTTCTTATCAAACCTTCTCCTTGGACTTTTTAAATATTTTTCCTTCAGAATTTCGCTCATAGGTTTTTCGAATACTTTACTTTCTACCCATGAGATAATATCCAGGTAAGCGAAAGCACGGGTTTCAAAACGGCTTTTTTCGAATTGTTTATTTTTTTGAAGAAATTTTTCCAGCTCTGGTTTCAGCTTGTTCCTGGAGACGTGGAATGAGTTTCGCAAGAATTTAAACATCTCTTCTTCCACCACTGTAAGGTTCTCCATCCTTGCCATGAAACGATAAACCGACTTAGTAAGGTATTCTATTATTTCAAAATTGCCGAGTTCGTAATGGGCTATCAGGTGAAGCAAACGAGCATAACATTGAAGATCATTCCGTAGGTCCACATGATCGTTGATGATCCTTTGCAGGTAATCAATACAGGTGTCGTAATCGCCACTTCCGAAATATAAAGTAGCGATTTTGTAATTAAAAACTAGAATACGGTGCCTGTCGAGGTATAAGGCATACTCATGTAATTTCTGTTCAACGTAGGGCACCAGCAGCAGCCCTTCCTTGAAAGTGCCCAGCATCAAATGCTGGTTTATCTTGGCACTGTTGATGTACACGAAAGTCTGGATACGGAAATTATCATGATGATTGGCAACGTCTGTTTCGGCAAAAGCTTCAAACTGAAGGAGTGTAGTTTTGAATTTATCATAATTTCTTAAGTCGAAATGCGCGTTTAGCAGGTTATGCATGCCTTTAGTGTAATGACCTGTCTCTACATTAATCATTAAAGGCTCTTCGTGAAAGAGATCCACCCATTTTTGTGAATACCTGTAATACATCAGGAAGTTCTGGCAGATAAAAGTGTACCAGCAATAACTTTGATACAGATATAACTTTTCATAAAATCCAAACTGGTCGTGGGCGCCTGCCGGCAATTTCTCATGAAAAAACTGCGTCACTACTTTTTCATCCTTCTCATTACGTGCATGACCATTTTTTATGTACCAGCTATATAATTGCAGCGCTAGGTTAGACAATCTTGCAACCATATTAATCTGGTTACTCACTTCCAGTGCCTCAGTGGCTAAACCGTCAGCCCTGTCCTGCATGCTCCGCGTGATATGGAGCGTTTCAATCTTTTTTTCAAGGGTGATCACCTGTGTGAGGTAACTAAATTTATATTTTGCTTTAGCAATCTCTTTAGCTCGTTCAAGGATTTTAAGGCTTTGAAGATACAAGCCCTTGTTGTAGAGGATACGGGCGTAATCCAATTGTTCATTTAGCTGAAGATCAATATTTTCCGACGTTTTAAGTAACCGCAGGCTGGCTAATATCTGTTTATACAAATGAATTTTTAAGTTTGACAGCTGCGGTTTCTCTATACCTGGAAGTCTTTTTAATAGAAGTTTTTCATCATACTCTCCCAATTTGTCTAAAGCATCAAACAATTGGATGATTTTGAGATCTTCTTTAGATGAACTTCTTTTTATATATAACTTGAAATTCCTCTTTTCCGACTTTTCAAGGGAGTGGATTAGTTGATATAATGTGTCTGTAAACCGGTTGGACATAATGATGTAATAGTTCTGAAACTCAATGCTGTAAAAGGGTTCGATAATTCAAACCCACTTTTGGCATAATTAAATCACTTATAATTTGATTAGAATGGTATTTAAACTCATCCTACATTTGTTCAAGAAGGATGAGAATTTCATAAAGCAGCAATCGTCGAAGCAAGAAACGTTAAAGGCTCATTTGGACAAAAAAGCTGAAATACCAGCTACGAACTAGATATATCAAGATTTTCATATGGCAAGCAATCGTTAGAGGCCGTCCTATTCTTAGGAGGGCCATTTTTTTTGCAATCTATGAAAAAATTATTAGAAACAATAAAATCTTGAATTTATTTTAGACTTCCCAACAGACCTTCAATTATAGCCAGTATCTCTCCCTTAAATGATACAGTTGCCGCAGCAGCACCCTGAACATCTGGCTCAATAAGCCGTGAATTGCAGTAACTCTTAGGTTATCTATATCTATGTGTGCCGGAACCACAGCCCGGTTCAAAACTCTCCAAACAGCAAGCCATATGTCGCAACTGACGACCTGTAAATAGTTTATTTCTTTGAAGCGGCTGAAAGCTGACGGCTGATAGCTGATAGCTCAAAGCTGATAGCTCGTTTGCCCAGCAGTCACAGTTCTCTAAACTTTGCCCAATGAAAACATTATCTTTAAAAAAAATCGGCTAAACTGCACTTATGCAAAACTCGCATGATCAACCTGTTTACCAGGATAACGCTGACGCTTATAATTCCAGGCAGGTTACTGATCTGCAATCAGATTATCCGGAAAAGCCATT
>JBBPYM010000403.1:0-6717 GCA_038199905.1 Chitinophagales bacterium
AGCACAGTTGTTGCATCCAGGTGGGCGAATGTTGTTGCCGGAGCGGGATCGGTAAGGTCATCCGCTGGTACGTAAACGGCTTGTACAGATGTGATAGAGCCATTCTTGGTTGATGTGATCCTTTCCTGCATCAATCCCATTTCAGTTGCCAGCGTAGGTTGATAACCTACCGCTGATGGCATACGTCCCAACAAGGCCGACACCTCAGAACCTGCTTGTGTAAAACGGAAGATGTTATCAACGAAGAAAAGGATATCTCTGCCTTGTCCCTGGCCATCACCATCGCGATAATATTCCGCCACCGTCAAACCACTAAGGGCAACCCTGGCGCGGGCTCCGGGCGGCTCATTCATCTGGCCAAAAACGAAAGTCGCTTTTGAGTCTTTCAATTCTTCCATGTCAACCTTTTCAAGATCCCATCCACCTTCTTCCATACTATGTTTAAAAGCATCACCATATTTCATAATACCTGCTTCGATCATCTCACGCATCAGGTCATTTCCCTCGCGGGTACGCTCACCTACGCCGGCGAAAACCGAAACACCACCATAACCTTTCGCAATATTATTGATCAGCTCCTGAATTAGAACTGTTTTGCCCACACCTGCTCCACCGAATAACCCAATTTTACCACCCTTGGCGTAAGGCTCAATAAGATCTATTACTTTAATACCGGTGAAAAGGATTTCTGAAGCGGTACTTAAGTTTTCAAATAAAGGGGGCTTATTATGAATTGGGCGGCCATTTGACTTATCAACCGCAGGCAAACCATCGATAGGATCTCCGGTTACATTGAATAACCTTCCTTTGATGGCATCGCCGATAGGCATTGCTATCGCTTTTCCTGTGTCAACCACATCGGTGCCGCGAACCAGCCCTTCCGTTCCATCCATCGCGATACATCTAACACTGTCTTCTCCGAGATGTTGCTGAACTTCCAGCACCAGTATATCACCGTTATCACGCTTCAATTCCAGTGAATTGTAAATTTCGGGTAGTGCACCCTCAAAGTGCACATCGACTACCGCACCAATGATCTGTTTGATCTTACCTGTACTGGACATAAATAGCAAGCATTTTAAAAGAGGGTTATAAAATTGCGGCAAAGGTAAGGGAACACTATCAAAAATCCGAATTGGAAAACAAAAATAGCTCGTTTTTGCAGGCGACTATTCAGGCAGGGAAATTGGGGAAGTCACGGTTTTAATAAACTTATATATAATGAAATTTAATATAGGAGAAAGATTGCTAAAATTAAATTTTGGTAAAAAAATCACCAACGAAGTATCTGCATAAAAAAATCCCCTCCAAAAAGGAAGGGATTGAGTTGGAAAAAATTTATTTTTTCTTTTTAAAAATCGCCGCTAATCCACGACCCAGCTTTTTTACTACACCTGATGGTTTCACATAGCCCAGCAGTTTAAAGCTGCCCGTTGTAACTGCTTTCCTGACAAAAAAATTATTTATGAGCCCTTTACCTGCATTCAGCGCAAATGAGCTAACCCTTCCGGTTAACATAGAGGGAATAACACTGTCTATTCCTGAATAGAACAACTCCCCAGGTACCTGCCTTACCCTATCCCTTAATTGATCTTCTTTTTCCTGGATTCGTATCCTGGCACCCCGGAGCTCCCTTTGCAGGTCCTCAGCGGAATTGATTTGGCCAATATTACTTTTAAGCTTCAATGTCTTCAGATTTTTCGAAAAACAAGCGAATTACAAAGTTGGTAATATGCTTATGAAGAACTGTTTTACGAAGCATTACAAGAATTGTTAAAATAACAATATAAATAAATGTAATGATGCCAATTCCATAATACCAGCTTCCTGTTATCTCTTTTAAAAAATAACATCCAAGGGCACTTAAGAGCAGCAACACAATTATACCAAATACGCCAATGATAATACTTGAAAAAACCACGGAAGCAAGTCTGGCAGACTTTTCCGCGGTTTCTAATTTTAATAATAACAGGCGTTCCCTGATATATTCTTCAGCCAGTTGCTGTGTATCCTTGAAGAATCCCGGTTTATCCGCTTGCATTAGCTAACGCTCTGTTTGATAAACTTGCCGGCTCTCTTTTCAAGATCCTGCGCATATTCCTTTCCTTTCCCAATCTTTTTTTCTACTTTGCCAATGGCCTTCTTTATATCTTTTTCGGCTTTACATGTGGCATCTTTTATTTCCTCAACTATCTCCTGTCCTTTCTCACTGGAAATAAAAACCGCAAGCGCCGCACCGGCAACTGCTCCAATCAAGACGCCAATAATTAAATTTGAATTGCTTTTCATAATTATGAGTTTTTATCTGTAATGCATATACGGTGCCAATGTCAAAACGGCGCAATGTTCGTGATTTCTTAACCCCATCCCACTTGCTGACAAATAACAGGCTAAAGTTAAGATACCCTGGGCTCAATCATAATAAATATTAATCGTAATAGATGGAAATCCTAACCTTCTTTTTCAACGGTTAAATAAGGTTTTGAAAAGAATCAGCCATATCATTAATTTGCATTTTTTGGGAATAAATTAGCAGCAATATGCAATTGGTAGAAGTTAAGGACCTGATAACGGCTAAACTGTTTTTAAAAGTGAATGTTGACCTTAACAGGCAAGAGGCAAATTACATCCGGCCGTTGGACAAGGACATCACGGAAGTATTCGATTTTAAGAAAAATAAAACTTTTCGTTTTGGCGAAGTGACCCGGTGGATCTTAAAAGATAAAGAAGAACTGCTGATTGGTCGAATAGCCGCTTTTGTAAATAAACGATATAAAAATAAAGGCGACGATCAGCCTGTTGGCGGTATCGGCTTTTTTGATTGCATAAATAACCAGGAAGCTGCCGACACCTTGTTTGATGTTGCCAAACACTGGCTGATGCAAAAAGGAATGCAGGCAATGGATGGTCCCATCAACTTTGGCGAGCGCGATCGCTGGTGGGGCCTGCTCGCAGAAGGTTTTGACCCGCCCGGTTATTGTATGAACTTCAATCCACCTTACTATAAAGACCTGTTTGAAAGCTACGGCTTCCGAACGTTTTACAACCAGGTTTGTTTTGCACGGCAGGTACAGGGAATTATGAAACCCAAATTTTACGAACGTCATGCAAACCTCGCTAAAGACCCCAATTATTGCGCCCGTTATATTGATAAAAAGAATCTAAGAAAATATGCTGAAGATTTCACCATTATTTATAATAAGGCATGGTCCGGGCACGGGGGACTGAAAGAGATGCACAAAGAGGTGGTCATGAAAATGTTTGAAAAAATGAAGCCCATTATGGATGAAAAGATCATCTGGTTTACCTATTACAAGGAAGATCCTATTGCTATGTGGATCAATATACCCGACCTCAACCAGTGGTTTAAATACCTTGATGGGAAATTTAACGTTTTTGCCAAGTTAAAATTTCTATGGGTAAAGGCCACAAAACAATGTTCCAGGTTCACGGGCGTGGTCTTCGGAATAATACCGGAATACCAGGGTGCTGGAGTAGATGCTTATATGATAGTTGAAGGCGCGAAAATTATTCAACACAAGTTGGGGTATGTTGATTACGAAATGCAATGGATTGGCGACTTTAACCCCAAGATGATTAACATTGGGGAAAACCTGGACGCATACCGCAGTAGAAAGCTAATTACTTATCGTTATCTTTTTGACCGTACAAAGGAATTTAAGCGACATCCGTTCCTTTCTTAATGCCTGCGCACATAAGATTAATGTTTACGGTAATAATTTTACCTTGCCGCAACTAAGGAGAAACCGGGCATAAAGTAGTTTGTTGATGCCTCACCTGGTGGCAATTTGCAGCTAGAACTAATTTCTTTTTTTTAACTTCGCACCAGGTATGGATAAATTCATTGTTTCAGCGCGCAAATACCGGCCTCAAATCTTCTCGACAGTTGTGGGCCAGGAACATATTACTACTACATTAAAAAATGCCATCAAGAACAACCAGTTGGCGCATGCCTTTTTGTTCTGCGGGCCGAGAGGCGTAGGCAAAACTACCTGTGCGAGGATCCTGGCAAAAACCATTAACTGCGAAAACTTAACCAATAGCGGGGAAGCCTGTAATACATGCCAGAGTTGTGTTTCATTTAACGATGGCGCGTCACTCAATATTCACGAACTGGATGCAGCAAGTAATAACTCTGTTGATGATATCCGTTCGCTGGTTGACCAGGTGCGTTTCGCACCTCAGGCCGGCAGGTACAAAGTGTATATAATAGATGAGGTACATATGTTAAGTGCCTCCGCATTCAATGCATTTCTTAAAACACTGGAAGAACCCCCACCCTACGCCATTTTTATACTGGCAACCACGGAGAAACATAAGATTCTACCTACCATCTTATCACGTTGCCAGATATTTGATTTTAAAAGAATAACACTAAATGATACTGTTGCACATCTTGCTGAAATTTGTAAAAAAGAAGAAGTGCATGCTGAAAAACCAGCCCTGCAGGTAATTGCTCAAAAAAGCGAGGGATCCATCCGAGACGCCTTGAGCATTCTCGACAAGATCGTTAGTTTTACCAATGGTGAGCTTTCGTATGTAAACACACTGGAACACCTGAACATTCTGGATGCTGATTATTACTTCAAGCTTATTGATGGAATGCTTAACCAGGATCTTGCTTCGATTTTTTTATTGTATGATGATATTAATCGTAAGGGATTTGAAGGTGACCTTGTAGTGAACGGCTTTATGGAATTTTTGCGTAACCTGCTGGTATGCAAGGACGAAAAAGTTGCCGGCTTGCTGGAAGTGGTCGAAAGCTTCAAAGATAAATACATCGCTACTGCAAAGAAACTATCTCCTTCATATATCATCAGTTCGCTTAATGTATTAAATGAAACAGAGATAAACTATAAATCGGCCAGGAATAAAAGATTGCATGTTGAGCTTGCTTTAATTAAATTATGTTACATCCAGCAGGCGATCGAATTTGTTAACACAGAAAACGTTGTTAGTAAAAAAAAAGTGACTGACAGGGTAACACCCCTTGCATTCAGAAATCTTCCCATAATTGGGATAACCAAAAAAGAAACAGCAGGAAATGCAGTTCCGGTAGCAACCATGAAAGTGGCTGTTGAGAGAAAGCCAGTTAGTACAGAAGCTAAACTGGTTATAGAAACCGGCAAAAATGATAACGTTCCCGCCTCCACGCCACAAGGAGCGCTAAAGAAAGATCCGGCCGCGGAACTGGCGAAATCTCCATCAACAAAGATCGGCGCATTGAGTAAAATCAGGCAGCAATATTCAGGAACTAATGGTGCAGAGACAATTTTAACAATTAAGCCGCTAAACCAGGCAGAACTTCAAAACTGCTGGCAGAACTACACAGATATATTGAGAGAAGCCAGGAACCCCGCAGCTCAAAGTTTTGACAGGGCTTCTTTTAATATCATTAACAACAACCTCTTTGAAGTAGTCTCAAATAATAACCTTGAATTAAAATTTGTTGAACAACAACGTTTACGGCTAAACGATCACCTGCAGGCATGGTTTAATAATAAGACATTAAGTTATAGTTTGCTTATCAAAGAAAAGTCTGACGTCATAGAGAAGTATGACGCGCCTCTTAATTCCCGGGATCAATTTCAAAAGTTGGCGGAACAGTATCCCCTTGTGAAAGAATTGAAAGACCGATTAAAACTCGAGCTGGATTACTAAGCAGGTTAAGTGTTGGTTAAGGTGCTCAAAATAATTTAAATCAAAGCGAACCTTGCATTTTAAATTACCATGAGCCTACCTCCCGGCAACCAGATCTTTCAAACCGATTCTTCTAACCGCTGGTTACGATTTAAATGGAGTGCAAGAGTTCTCTGCTTATTTGCCCTTATCAGCGTCGTCGTGCTGGCAATTACCTTGCAGCGTGGATTTACCCCATCTTTTCCGAAACTGAAAAGCCTGCAGTATAAAAAAGTGCTTGACTCCACCGGGTCATTTACCTACAAGAATAGTTTGATAGCAAGGCGATATAGCGGTTTTAGAAAATACATAAACGAACAGCAATCTTACCAGCGCGGAACTTTTCTTCATCCTGAAGAAGCAACCGGAAACAATGGTAAACAACCATTTACCCACGCTACAAAAAATGACACTGGTTTTCATTCATCTACCAAATTTCCCTGCGGAATCCGGGCTGCATTTTACGTTACATGGGATCCCCAGTCGTATTATTCGCTACAAAGAAATATCTCTAAAATGAACCTGGTTATTCCTGAGTGGATGTTTATTGATGCAAAGGCAGATACGTTAATTATTAAGAAAGACCAACGGGCATTTGAGGTAATGAAAGCTGCTGGCGTAAAGATCATGCCGATCCTCTCAAACAATGAAAATGAAATTTTTCATGGAGATGCAGTCCAGCGCATCATAACAAACAGGTTAAAAAGGGAAAAACTCATTAATGATGTCATCAATGAATTGATAAAAAACAATTTTGTAGGAGTGAATGTGGATTTTGAAGAATTGAAGCAGGAAAATAATGCAGACCTGGTGGCATTCCAGAAAGAGCTTTATGAAAAGATGCATGCCCGCGGTTTGCTTGTAACCCAGGATGTGATACCGTTTAACGACGACTACGATTACAAAAAATTGGCAAACTATAATGACTATCTCTTTATCATGGCCTACGATGAATTTACAGGTGATGGCGCGCCAGGTCCCGTTTCAGATCAGAAATGGATTGAAGCTGCTATAGAG
>JBBPYM010000404.1:0-5701 GCA_038199905.1 Chitinophagales bacterium
AAAAAATGCTGTCCTCACCAATCATAATATCGAGGTCTCTGGTGGTAATGATAAAGTGAAATACTATGGCAGCTTTGGTTACCAAGCACAGGATGGTATGTGGCCGTCTACCAATGATAAAAAATACAACCTGGATCTCAACCTGAGTGCGCAGGTTACCAAAACAACCAAAGTAACTTTTGGGATAAATGGCAGGGTGCAAAATGCGCAATATCCTTCTATTGCCGTGGGCCGTTTGTTTGAGCTCATTGGATACACACACACGCAGAATGGTCCGCTGTATTTCAGTAATGGCAATCCAGGAACCTATATCACGGCTAGCCTTCTCAACAGCGGTTATAATAAGATCAATACCACTTCAATATTTTCGCAGCTCTCTATTGACCAGGATCTGTCTTTCATCCCCGGTTTAAAAGCAAAAATGACTATTGCCTATGACCCCAGGGTAATTATGAATAAACTCTGGCGCATTCCAACCAATAAGGCCAGTATTGATACCAGCAAACATCCCTACGTGATTACTAATGGCATATTTGAACAAACAAAAGCTTCGCTGAACCAGAGTTTCGTGCAGGCATACCAGCTTACTTATCAGGGTTCGCTTAGTTATGCAAGGGTTTTTGGAAAAAGCAATGTGAGTGCTCTCGCGCTGTTTGAAGCGAAGGATAATAAAGATTTAAGTCTTGCCGCTTCCAGGAGAAATTATAACCTGGGCATTGACGAAATCAACCTGGGCAGTTCTAGCAATGCTGACATGACAACCAGTGGAACATCCAGCATTTCACGGCAGTTAGGATTGGTGTATCGTGTTACATATGATTTCGACAATAAATATCTTTTCGAGGCTAGCGGCCGGTATGATGGCAGTTATTATTTTGCTCCGGAACACCGCTTTGGCTTCTTTCCTGCTTTTTCCGTCGGATGGCGTTTGTCTGAAGAAAATTTTGTGAAGAATATAAGTTGGATCAATAATCTAAAAATCAGGGCATCTTACGGTGAAGTGGGTGCGCTGGCTGGAGCACCGTTCCAGTATTTGAGTACGTTCAACGCCTTCGGCCCGGCTTATGTAATTGGCGGGCAGGCGGTGCAGGCAACCAGCGAGCGCAATGAGAACAATCCAAATATTACATGGGAACGGGCAAAGAAAACGGACCTGGGTTTTGAAGCTACTTTCTGGGGAGGATTGTTAAGCATAGAAGCAGACTATTTCTATGAAAAAAGATCTAATATGCTGGTTAATCCTGACGTAATTGTTCCTTCGGAATATGGCATCGGTCTGAGCCAGGTGAATGCGGGCATCATGAAAAACCAGGGTATGGATCTTTCACTGGGATCTTCATACAGTTTCTCAAAAGACCTCCAGGTTTCACTTAGCGGCAATATTACTTACGCAAAAAATTCATTGCTGAAAGTATTTGAAACGGCTACAACTTATAATAATATAAATCGGAGAGTAACAGGCAAATCTTTGGGAACACAATTTGGCTACCATGCCCTCGGCTTTTTCCAGTTAGATGATTTTACTGGAAGCACCCTGAAATCAAACATAGCAGTGCAACCATGGGGTGCTGTAAAACCGGGAGATATAAGGTATGAAGATTTAAATAATGACGGAAAGATCAACGAGAACGATCTTACGAAAATTGGCAACCCGCTAGTGCCACAGGTTATTTACGGAATCGCTCCATCCGTTCGTTATAAACAATTTTCACTAGATGTGTTTTTCCAGGGAGCAGCGAGGGCAAATATTTACCTTGACAGGCAAAACGCCTGGGCATTTCACAATGGTATGTCTGCTTTGATAGAAAACATGAATTACTGGACACCTGAAAATCCGAATGCGCTCAACCCACGGATTACTTCGGGTCCTACTACCAATAATACACAAACCTCTTCTTTCTGGATGAAAGATGGTAGCTATATCCGCCTGAAAAGCGCTACACTGGCCTATCTTATCCCTATACATATTTCGAAAAGAATTGGCAGCCACAGTGCCCGGGTGTTTTTATCAGGGCAGAATATCATAACCTGGAGCAAGATTAAAAATTTCGATCCTGAAAGCACGGCTCCATATTCGAACCTCTATCCCCAGCAAAAAGTTGTTTCCGGAGGTCTTAATATCACATTTTAAGAATGTCTAAATTATTGAACTATGTACAATCCGATTAACAAACTACACATAAAGACTACTGTACTATTGTTGGTCTTCAGTTTATTCTCCTGTAAAAAGTTCCTGGAAGTACAGCCCAGGGATCAGGTTACATCAACTTCACTTTTTGAAAGCACGGGCAACGCGGACCTCTTTTTGAATAATGTCTATGCCGGCCTGCAGGGACCATTTAACACGTTTGACCCAACAGAGAATTTTACAGATAATTCAATGAATGGAGTAAACGGGCAGGTCAGCCGAGTGTTGTATGCTACCTCTGTTTATACGCCCAGCAATGCTCCCACTCTTTGGGGCCTATATAATAATATCAGGGCTGCTAATTTGTTTATTCAGAACGCCAACGCATCAGCGCTGGATGCGGCCTGGAAGAAACAAAGGGTAGCGGAAGCCCGCTTTTTAAGGGCGTATTTTTACCAATTGCTGTGGACACACTATGCAGGTGTTCCAATCATTACAGATGTACTGAATCAGTCACAAGGTGAAGCGATCTTCCGGGCACGTAACACAGATGATGAAACCTATAAATTTATCATAAGCGAATGTGCAGCTATAGCAGCAGACCTGCCGATTAAGGCTGAAGCAGGAAGAGCGTCACGCGGTGCGGCACTTACATTGAAAGGCTGGTGCGAACTATTTGCAGCCAGCGCATTGAAAAATCCCACAAACGACAAGACGAAATGGGCAACAGCCGCTGCCACAAACAAGCAGGTAATGGACCTGAATGTTTACAATCTATTTTCTGATTATAACCTGCAGTTTTTTGAAGAAAACAATGACAACGTAGAAACGATATTTGCCAAAAAATACCTGGGTGGAACTACGCTGGGCGGTGGTCGTGAAGGGCTGCAGGGCACCTGGATCGTCGGTGGTTTACAGCGTGCTTATGGAGGCGTGGATCCTACTCAGGAGCTGGTGGATGAATATCAAATGGCAAATGGCCTTTCGATTACTAACCCTGGTTCGGGTTATGATCCGCAGCATCCTTATGTAAACCGTGAAAAGAGATTTTACCAGTCTATTGTTTATGATGGGTCCATGTGGCTGGGCTTTGAAGTAGTCATCAGGCATGGCGCAGGCAGCAGGGATGAAACGGATCTAAGCAATATCAATGAGTCTACCAATACCGGGTACTATTTGCTAAAAGGATTAAATCCGAAATATGCCATCAATGGTAACAACCAACAAAACAGCGCAAATTTTATTATATTCAGGTATGCAGAAGTATTGTTGAGTTATGCAGAGGCGCAAAATGAAGTGGTGGGTCCGGATGACAACGTGTATAAGGCAATAAACCAGGTGCGTAGCCGCTCGGAACTTCCTGCCTTACCTGCAGGTCTGACACAGGACCAGATGCGTATTGCGATACGCCGGGAACGCAGGGTAGAGCTTGCTTTTGAGGAGAAACGCTGGTACGACCTGATGCGATGGAAAATTGCCGAAGTAAATCTTAACGGTAACCTGCATGCGATGCTGATTGAAAACGGGGTTTACAAGATTATAAACGCCGCAGAGGGAGCGAGGAAATTCTATCCTGATAAAAATTATCTTTATCCAGTACCGCAATCGGCGTTAGATAAAAATAAAGCTTTGGTGCAGAACCCGAATTATTGATTAGGAGTTGAGTCTTGAAGAACTGGGAAACTCTTCAAAGGCCATGTAACTTTCTTAGCCCTTTGGTTCGCGTTCGGTCTGCCCGCGTTAGCTTTCCAGCAACTTGGGGTCAAATTCCGAAGTATGGAAGACCTCGGAAGTCGACTCCAGCGGAACGAACGATGAACAGAACGGTTTGGAAGCTTGACCCAATTTTTTGATGCTCGGCGATCGTTTAAGAAATAAATCTATTAACATGAACAATACTGACTCTCTAAGTTCTGATAAAAATCACTTATACATAACAGTTAGTACCTTGCTGATACTACTCTGCCTCTTGTTTATCATACCCGGCGCTGACGCCCAGTTACGGGCTGCCGTAGTTAAAGTAGATATCACACCGTCAGATTCTCAATACCTGCTGGGGTACAACGAGCGGAAATCAACAGGCGTACTCGATAAAATCTATCATAAAATTGTAGCCATTGATGACGGTACCACACAGTTTTTTATTGTGTCAACAGATATCTGCCTGTATTCACCGTCAGAATATGATAAAGTGGCGGCGCGATTGCAGAAACAATTTGGAATCAATCCTCTTAATGTATGGTGGTCGGTAACACATACTCATGCGGCCCCCGAGGTAGGTGGCTTTGGATTGTATGGTATCTACATGGGTGATCGTATTAAACATACCGTAGATTCAGTGTACACCGCCATGGTGGAACAAAAATTGGTTGATGGAATTGGCGAAGCGCGTAAAAAACTGACTCCTGCTCGTCTCGGTGTAGGTTGGGGCTATTCGCAGGCGAATATTAACCGTCGCGCGCTGGATGAAAATGGTAAAGTATCTCTCGGGATGAATCCTGATGGTCCGGTTGACCGCCGTATCGGTATGTTACGCCTGGATAAGGAAGATGGGAGTCCGCTTGCGCTTATAGTGAACTATGCCATACATGGAACAGTAATGAGCGGCGCCAACCTGGAGATAAGTGGGGATGCACCTGGCGTTGTTGCCGAATATGTCGAGAAAAAAATCGGTGCACCCGTACTTTTTATCAATGGTGCCGCTGGTAACATTGCCCCTATCTATAGCGTGTATGCCAATTCGAAAGCCGGGCACCTCAGCCAGTTCCAGGTGTTGCTGGGAGACAAGATCCTGGAGGCCAACAAGAAGATTTCTTATAACGTAGATACGGTAAAAATAACCACCGGGGCATTAACAGTAGAAACACCCCGTAAACCGGGCATGGCTTGGACCGACGATTTAAGTATGTATTCAACTACCACTAAAGCGGGCGTTAATATGGTGCGACTACCCATCAGGTTTTTAAAATTAAGTAGTGAAATCGCCATCTGGAGCGCGCCCATTGAACTTTTTTGTGAAGTGTCTAATGAAGTACGCGACCGGTCGCCTTTTGCGTATACTTTTTATTTCGGGTATACCAATGGCTGGTTTGGCTATCTTCCAACGGCTGAAGAATGGCCCCACGGTGGCTATGAAGTGGAAACGGTTTCGCCTTTTACTTCAGCCGCGGCTAGAGAGTTGACCGAATCAGTAGTCAGTTACCTCCAGGAAGAAATAAAAGTGAAACCTTTACCGGCGAAGGCTAAACGAAAAAAATAACAATCATCCAAATACTATAGAAAATGTTTCAGTACAGTAAGTTTTCCTTACCGTTTTTTTACATGGCTGTTTCTTTCTTAATGCTGTTTGCCTGTACTAATAAAAAGCAAACAAGTTCAGGAGGTGTAAAAGCATCGGAGGCCATCTCCACACTGCAGGTGGCCGACGGTTTTAAAATAGAGATGATAGCCGCCGAGCCGCTGATCTCCTCGCCTGTAGACATGGAAATAGATGAATACGGGAGGATGTATGTGTCTGAAATGCATGGCTATCCGCTTGATAAAAGCGGCAGTGGCAACATTGTAATGCTGACA
>JBBPYM010000405.1:0-18339 GCA_038199905.1 Chitinophagales bacterium
CGGGCGAATTCTGCCACCCACAGTGTGTCATAGTATTCAGCCAGTTGCTTTGCAAGGGTGCTTTTACCTGTTGATTCAGGGCCTATTATAACTATCTTTTTCATGAATAACAATAACTGGTTAATACGAACATAAGAGCGGGAGCAGGAACCACTTTCTTCTTCCATGCCGCGAGTCCCCAGAAGGCCATCACCAGCAAAACTAAATAGAACACGCTGGTGAATACATAACCTTTTACAAAATACAGCGGTATCGATGCCGTATTTGTTGCGATCCACCAATGCCAGCTTTCTACTTTCTTTTTTGCCATCAGCCACATGCCCGTGTACGCAGTAGCAGAAGCAAGCGCATCAGCCCATGGAATAGCGCCGGGTGCAAAATATGTTTTAAGGAGGGATAGCGAGAAAAAAATCAACACGTACATAATGGTGAAAATTGCAAACTGAATTATCCAGTCTTTAGGGTTGGAATTTGTGATAATCAGCACAGGATGTTTTAGCCTGTCTTTTTTTGTCCATAAAATCCAGCCATAAATACTCATGATGGTATAAAAGAGGTTTACGCTTGCCTCGCCAAATAAGTGCCCTTCTATGCTCAGGTAAATATAGATTACAGTGCTTACCAGTCCTACAGGATATACCAGGATGTCTTCTTTTCGTGAGTACCACACGCTGCCGATTCCGAAAAACACCGCGATATATTCAAGGAGAGTTGTTTGCTGCATTCCCTCCACGAATTGAGCGATAATCTGGTCTCCGTTCATAGTTTTTAAATGAAATTCAATATTATTACTTTATAAGCATAAAAATTGTTGTACGTCAGCAATCAGATTGCAAGTATCTTTATAAACAATAAAATCTAAATTATGATCAGAAACGCAACCGCCGTTTGGAACGGCTCAGGAAAAGAAGGCAGTGGCAATTTAACCACGCAAAGCACTGTCCTTAATAAAACACAGTATTCATTCAAATCAAGATTTGAACAGGGTGTTGGTACCAACCCGGAGGAACTGGTGGCAGCCGCGCATGCCGGTTGTTTCACTATGAAATTAAGTTTCGTTTTAAATGAAGCCGGTTTCACTGCTGATGAAATTGAAACTAAATGTGAGATCACACTTGATAATGGAGCCATCACCAAGTCGCATTTAACGGTGAAAGCTAAAGTACCGGAATTAACAAAGGAGAAGTTTGATGAATATGCGAAAGATGCTAAAGAAAATTGCCCTATTTCTAAGCTGCTCAACACAGATATAACGCTGGAAGCAAGTCTCTCTTAGTAAATAGCCGCCAGTTTGCTACCTGGTTAAACATGCCTTGCATTTTGCAAGGCATGTTTAAGTTGTTTTACTTTCATAAGATTAATCTATTCACGGGCATGCTACGATGACCTTTTTCAAGGCGCGGCCATGGTTTTAGATCTCGATCCCGGCCTCCTTCATCCATTCCCAATAACTTATCACAGTCCTGATCTCGGGATAGGTACAGTTTTCTCCCAATTTTTGTTTAATGGGCGTTAGCATAGACCCTCCAGACTCCATAACTTCCGTGAGAATCAGGCTAACCTTTTCCATGGGAACCAGTTGGTGAACATCAAGTTCGCCCTTCCTAACGAAAAAATCCAGGTGGCCCTCAACAGTACTGACGCTTAAGTTGCGCATTGCGGCAATTATTCCGGGCTGCTTACCTTCACGGAATAATTGCAGTGTCAGCCGCTTTGTATCGTTTGCATTATCCTGTTCGGGTTTTGCGCGTTGCCGTTTCGGGTTTTTTAAATGAATCTGAGAAGATAGATTGTGTTCCCGGCAGTATGATTTTACCGCACTTAAAAAAGGTGCACCATACTTGCCAAGTTTCACATTACCAAAGCCTGAAATTTTAGAAAGGTCAGGGAGGTTTAGTGGCAAATAGGATGCAAGTTCAACCAATGTGGTATCGGAAAAGATTAAGTACGATGGTATATTCTCTTTTCTGGCAAGGTAATCCCTCACTTGTTTGAGCTCTTGTACCAGTATTGGAAATACCGGTGCCGCTGCCTGCTCTTTTGGAAGGATTGCCTGTTTTTCTTTTATAGACTTAATCAGCATCAGGCGCTCCTCGCCCCTTAGCACTTTCCAGCTTTTTTCATTCAGCCTAAGCATAGGATATTCACCTGTAGATTGTTCCATGTAGCCCATTTGCAGCATGTCCTTAATGTATAGTCTCCATTGTTCTTTGCTGAGATCTTTTCCGATTCCATACGTTTTCAGGCTGCGTTGCTCTTCCTTAATTACCGTGCTTCCTCTCAAGAAATCAATGATATAAGTCATACCGTAACGCTGCTGCAGGCGGCTCACCGCGCTTAAGATTTTCTGCGCTTCAATGGTAGCGTCTGCTTTCTCAAAATCACTCAGACAAACATCGCAGCTTCCACAATATTCAGGCGCCTGCTCGTTAAAATAATTTAACAGGTGTTTCCGGCGACAACTTCTTGTTTCGCAAAATGATCTCATCTGGTCCAGTTTCTTCAGCATAATACGACTCTGTTCAAGGTTGCCTTCTACGCTGGCAAACTTTTTCAACTTCATCATATCACCACTGCTATAAAATAATACCGCATCACTCTTTATTCCGTCTCTTCCCGCCCGCCCGGTCTCCTGGTAATAGCCCTCCATATTCTTTGGCATGTCAACATGTACCACGAACCTGACATTGCTTTTATTTATACCCATTCCAAAAGCAATGGTCGCGACAATGATCTTGATTTCGTCACGTAGAAATTTATCCTGTCTTGTCTCACGCAAACTTTTATCTAAACCAGCGTTGTATGCTTCCGCGGCGAAGCCTTCTTGCTGCAGGTCTTCGGCAAGCTTTTCGGTAGAAGCCCTGGAAAGGCAATATATAATACCGCTATCGTCCTTGTGCAGTTGGAGGTATTTCACCAGTTCATCAAAATAGTTCCATTTTGGCTTTACATAATAGTAGATATTGGGCCTGTTAAAACTATTCTCAAAAAGGGTAAAACTTGTAAGTCCCAACCTCGAGATAATATCTTTTTTTGTGAGCTCGTCGGCGGTGGCAGTTAATGCAATCAGTGGAACGGCCGGGAACCGTTTTTTAAGTTCACCCAGGACCAGGTATTCAGGCCTGAAATCATGTCCCCACTGGCTGATGCAATGTGCTTCGTCAATGGCGAACATCGATACATTAATTTGTTTTAAAATTTGAATGAATTGGTTTTCTCCCAGCAATCTCTCCGGAGCGAGGTATAAAAGTTTAAGCTTGTTGCTACGTAGTTGTTGCAGAATATTCTGTTGCTCGAAGCCAGGTAAAGTTGAATTAAGAAAAGCCGCGGCTACACCGTTAACTCTTAGTGCATCTACCTGGTCCTTCATTAAAGCGATTAAGGGAGAGATGACGATGGTCACTCCTTCAAACAACAAAGCGGGGAGCTGGTAACAAATTGATTTACCGCCACCTGTTGGCATCAGCACAATAGCATCTTTTTTAGCGAGTACAGTATTTATGATCTCTTCCTGGTTGAGTCGAAACCCGGCATATCCAAAATGATGTTGTAATGTTTTATGAATGTTATACATGGCCCCGCTGTTTGTTTCCGACCGTAACCGGCACGCCGTTAATTGGTGAAATGAAAGTTAGAATTTATTTATTAGATGCCAATGTGTTTAGTAAAAAAGGGTTTAATCACGTTTTAAGGCTGTCAGCTATCAGCCGCCAGCTATCAGCTATAGGAAGAACAAATCCTGTTCCCTGTTTTACAACTATAAAATAGATCCTGGGGCTAGCGCGGTTGACTTGTTTATTATTAATGGGCGAGCAGCCAATTTTCGCCTACTCCTATTTCGGCATCTGCGGGCACATCATTTGGTAACAGCAATGCTGTTTGCATACAGTGAATGATGATAGGTTTAATTATTTCAACCTCGTCTATATGAGCATCAAATACCAGTTCATCATGTACCTGCAACAGCATTTTCGATTTGAAGTCTCTATCTTTAAACTCCTGGTGAATTTTTATCATGGCCAGCTTAATCATGTCAGCGGCGGTGCCCTGGATGGGTGAGTTAATAGCATTTCGCTCTGCAAAACCGCGCACGGTAAAATTGCCTGAGTTAATATCTTTTAGCCATCTTTTCCTGCCCATCAGCGTTTGTACATAACCGTGCTCCCTGGCAAAGTTGATGGTATCATCCATATATTTCTGGATGTTGGGAAATTGCTTTTTATAATTATCAATAATATCTTTTGCCTCAGTTCTCGAAACTCCCAGGTTTTCGGCCAGGCCAAAGGCGCCCTGGCCGTAGATTATACCAAAGTTTACGCTTTTAGCCTTATATCGCATTTCTTTGGTAACATCGGCTTCATTAACATTGAAAACCTTTGCTGCCGTGGCGGTATGAATGTCCTTAAGCTGCTTAAATGCCTCGCACATGTTTTGATCTGCGCTGATCGCTGCTACTATGCGTAACTCTATCTGGGAATAATCCGCGCTTATCAACAGGTGGTTGCTGTCTCTTGGAATAAAGGCCTTACGTATTTCCCTTCCCCTCTCAGTTCTTATGGGAATGTTTTGCAAGTTGGGGTTGTTACTGCTAAGGCGGCCGGTTACAGCAATCGTTTGTCCATAGCAGGTGTGTACCCTTCCTGTTTTTTGGTTAATCATCAACGGTAGTGCATCAACATAGGTGGATTTAAGTTTGGTTAACTGGCGGTATCCCAGTATGTCGTCAACGATTTTGTTCTGACTGGCCAGTTTTCTTAATACATCTTCTCCGGTTGCGTACTGCCCGCTTTTGGTTGTCTTGGCTTTAGGGTCGAGTTTAAGCTTTTCAAAAAGCACTTCTCCAAGCTGCCGGGGAGATGACAAATTAAACCGAACACCCGCCTGGGTATACACGTTTTCCTCAAACTTTTTTGCTTCTATTTCAAGTTCTTTGGAATATTCATTCAAAAAATCCATGTCAACTTTCACTCCTTCGAATTCAATGTCGGTCAACACTTTTACAAGCGGGCTTTCAACTTCTTTGAAAATCCTTTCAACTTCGCGTGAAGCCAACAGTGGCGCAAAAACATGTTTAAGCTGAAGCGTAATGTCTGCGTCTTCAGCCGCATATTCTTTTATTTTATCCAGCTCCACATCTCTCATATTGCCCTGCCCCTTTCCTTTTTTGCCGATCACCTCTTCAATATGAATAGGCTCATATCCAAGAAACTGTGCACTCAGCAAGTCCATATTTCTGCGGCCTTCAGGTTCAATCACATAATGCGCCACCATGGTGTCGAACAGATGTCCTTTCAGCTCAACGCCATACCACTTTAATACAAGGAGATCATATTTTAAATTCTGGCCTATCCAAATTTTTGATGGGTCATCAAACAGTTGGTGGAAGTAGTTCAGGATGGTGTAAGTCTGTTCACGTTCAGGCGGGCACGGAACATAGTAGCCCTCACCCGGGATAAAGGAAAAGCTGAGCCCCACCAGTTCTGCATTGTTGGCGTCAATGCTTGTGGTTTCTGTATCAAAGGAAATTTCCGTTTGCGTGTTTAATTTTTCGAGTAACTCTTTAAAGGCAAGTTCGCCTTGTACTGCCAGGTAATTGTGAGGGGTGTTGGAAATGTTTTTCTGGGCATTGAATCCCGCATTTTCTTCGAGCGCAGGTTCCTGTGATAAATCAGGCAGTGGAGCTTTTACAGGTTTGGCGATTTCAGGTACAACGTTTCCAAACAGGTCGGTTTGAACGGCCTCCGGTGCACCGCCATAAACATTAAAACTCTCGCCGAGCACCCTTTTGCCCAGCGCTTTAAATTCAAGCTCAATAAAAATGTCCTGCAGTACTTCTTTATTATATTCTTTGATCCTGAAATCTTCTTCATGAAATTCACAGGGCACGGCGGTGATAATTGTGGCCAGTTTTTTACTCATGATGGCGAGTTCCCTGCCTGCGCGTATTTTCTCTCCCAAAGCACCTTTTATATTTTCTGCATTCGCAAGAACATTTTCAAGTGTACCATAATCGGCGAGCAGCTTTGATGCAGTCTTTTCCCCCACACCAGGGATTCCTGGAATATTATCGATCGCGTCACCCATTAGTCCCAGGATATCAATTACCTGCGAAACGTTTTTAATGTTCCATTTAGCACACACTTCCACGGCCCCTAAAATTTCTTCTTTATTTCCCTGGTATGAAGGTTTGTAAATTTTTATCTTGTCTGTAACGAGCTGACCAAAATCTTTATCAGGGGTTACCATAAATACTTCATATCCTGCCTTTTCTGCCTGCTGAGCCAATCCACCGATTATGTCATCGGCTTCATATCCGTCACATTCAATCACTGGCAGGTTAAAACCCCTGATGATCCTTTTGATATCGTCCAGCGAGTCGCGAAGATCTTCTGGGGCCTCCTGGCGGTTCGCTTTGTAGTCGGCAAAATCGGTATGTCTTTCGGTAGGCGCGCTTGTGTCAAAAGCCACCGCCAGGTGGGTAGGTTTTTCTTTATTGATCAGGTCAACTAAGGTATTGGTAAAACCGAACTGGGCATTGGTATTTCTGCCTTTGGAAGTAATTCGGGGATTACGGATAAGCGCGTAATATGCGCGGTAGATCAGTGCCAGGGCATCCAGTAAAAATAGTTTTTTCTCCATCTTACGAAGGTAGCAAAAAGCACCTCAAAACAGTGAATCAGGCGCTGGGGTCTCCAGGATCCCGGTAGGCGGTGTACTATTTCTTCATTTCTTCCAGCGACTTTTGCATCCTGAACATTTCGTCCCGCAGCCGGGCTGCTTCCATGAAATCAAGGTCTTTTGCCGCCTGTTCCATTTCTTTTTTTACTTTGCCGATGGCTTTTTGCATCTGTGGAATAGTCTGGTAATTTTCCTGGTCTTCGGCAGCCACCATTACTCCACCGTCAGCAGCGAGTAAGGACTCGGCGTTGTATCCCTTGATGTCGAGAACCGAGGTTTGCGCAAACACATGCTCTTTGCTTCTTATAATTGTCGTGGGTGTCACACCATGTTCAATGTTGAATGAAACCTGTTTTTCCCTGCGCCTGTTTGTTTCATCTATTGTCTTCTGCATGCTCTCTGTCATCTTATCCGCGTAAAAAATAACCAGGCCATCGACGTTTCTTGCAGCGCGGCCGGCTGTTTGAGTTAAAGATCTTTCATTACGCAAAAAACCTTCTTTGTCTGCATCCAGGATTGCTACCAACGATACTTCAGGAAGGTCCAAACCTTCTCTTAAAAGGTTCACGCCAACCAGCACGTCAATCTCTCCCAGTCTTAGTTGCCGAAGAATTTCCACCCTTTCCAGGGTATCTACCTCACTGTGAATATATTTAGATTTGATATTGATCCGGTGCAGGTATTTGTCCATTTCTTCGGCCATCCGTTTAGTAAGTGTGGTTACAAGCACGCGGTCACCCTTGATTATGCGCTTGTCTATTTCATCAAGAAGATCATCTACCTGGTTGATGCTCGGTCGTACTTCAATGGGAGGCTCGAGTAGGCCGGTTGGCCTTACAACTTGTTCAACTACCACCCCGCCTGTTTTATCTAACTCATAATCACCTGGTGTCGCGGAGACATAGATGGTCTGGTGCATCATGGATTCAAATTCATTAAAATTTAATGGGCGGTTGTCCAGGGCACTGGGAAGCCGGAAGCCATAATCTACCAGAATAAGTTTGCGGCTCCGGTCACCACCATACATTCCACTCACCTGGGGAATTGTCTGGTGACTTTCATCTATTACACATAAGAAATCCTTGGGAAAATAATCAAGCAGGCAGAAGGGCCTTGTACCGGGTACCCGCCGATCAAAAAAACGGGAATAGTTTTCTACTCCATTACAATACCCAAGCTCACGGATCATTTCAATGTCATAATTTACGCGCTCACTGAGGCGCTGCGCCTCTATATATTTACCGGTGGTTTTAAAGTATTCTACCTGCGCGGCGCATTCATCCTGTATTTCGTTAAGAACCTGGTGTAACATATCTTTCGGTGCCAGGTACAAGTTGGCAGGAAAAATTGCTGCATTATCTACTTTGCTTATGCGCTTACCGGTAGAAAGTTCAAGTGTTTCAATACTTTCAATTTCATCGCCGAAAAAAGTTACGCGCAAACCGTGGTCAACATAAGGCAGGTTGATGTCAACCGTGTCGCCTTTAACACGGAAACTTCCTCTTGCGAAGTCACCCTGGGTGCGGGAGTAAAGAGCATTTACAAGACCATGCAGAAATCCTTGTCTTGATAAAACCTGTCCTTCCTGGATCCTGGTGATTCCATTTTCGAATTGCGCCGGGTTGCCGATACCATAAATGCAACTCACACTGGCTACTACGATAATGTCCCGACGACCACTCAGAAGCTGCGTGGTAGCATGAAGCCGAAGTTTGTCGAGCTCCTCGTTGATGGAGAGATCCTTCTCAATGTATGTATCGCTCACCGGCATGTATGCCTCCGGTTGGTAGTAATCGTAGTAACTTACAAAATAGCCAACTGCATTGTCAGGAAAAAACTGCTTGAATTCTCCATACAGTTGAGCCACCAGCGTTTTGTTATGCGTTAACACCAATGTTGGTCTTTGAAGATTTTGGATGACGTTTGCTATCGTAAAAGTTTTACCTGAACCCGTCACTCCTAACAGGGTTTGGTATTTCTCTCCTTCCAATACTCCCTGGGTAAGCTGTTGAATGGCCTGTGGCTGATCGCCGGCAGGTGTGTATGGTGATTGTATATTGAATGCCATGCTTATAATAAAGTTGCACTTGTAAATTTAATTATAATTTATGTTGCTTATCTGCCATCTTGCTTTATGTATGTTGCGTTAATCCTGTCGAGTTGATCGGCCGCTACTTTCTCCTTCGGCTTTTCTTACTATCTGTAGAATCCTCAGCCAACTTGTCAACGGAAGCAGATTTGCCTTTGTTTTTTAAAGCCAATTTGAAGGGATCCCAACTGATCTTGGCTTTGCCGTCCTCACCTGTTTTCGCGCGAAGATTTATGCTCATACCGTTTTTACTTTTAACTCCCTTGTTTTTTAGTTCGAAATCCTCCCCTCTTTTTGCGAGGTTGCTCAAAGGGATTTGTATGCCGAGATCGGTGCCGTTTTTCACATCATAAATTCCTTCCACAAACATGGTAAAAACGGTGGACTGTATCTCCATGCGATTGACTTTTATTTCAGAGCCATTTATTTCAAGTTTTTCTATCAGGTCGGCAAACTTGATATTGGAAAAATCACGATTTTTAAACGCTGTTTGGGAAATCTTTTTTACTGGTTCAAAATCTATTAACTCACCATCTTTTAGTCGCAGGTTCACAACACCTTTGAGGCTGTTTTGTTCAATTTCGGCTTTAGTAGTAATAGAGCCGGAGATGTTAATATCGGCCGACAAACGGCCACGGATATTTTTGTCTGTAATACCATCCTGGCCGAAGTTGTTGAATGCAGTAAATACCTTTGTTACATCTACATTATTCATGGTGGAGTTCAATTTAATGTAGTTCTGCCCAGCTCCTTCGGTTAGCGAGCCATTCAACAGAAGCGTTCCTCCTGCATGCGCAATCGAAACTTTGTCAATTGATAACAATTTATCAGTTAATTGCAGGTTCGCCACCAAATTTTCGCCATTGAATTTTTTATAAATCAAACGGTCAGCATTCAGCTGCAGTTCCACATTACAGTCGTTCAACAGTTTGTCTACCTGGTTAGCCATCTTCAACATTTTGTTTGAAGATTTTTTTGTAGTAACAGTTGCCGAACGCTTGTCAAGGAAAGAAATAAAATCGCCCAATACTATTTTAGGAGAAGAGATGTTCCAGTTAAGCACAGCTTTTTCGGGACTTTTATCAATCAGTGAAGTAAGGTTCTTAACGGCTCCGTTCATCAGCAGGTCCGTTTCGCCAATATGTGATTTTAACTGTTTAACATAAAAGTCTTTATCATCAAAAACGAGGCTTCCACTACAACGTGTAAATGTTAGATTTCGCGGCAGGTACTTAATCGAAGCGTCATTCAGGTTTACGGTGCCGAATATGCTTGCTGCATTTGTGTCCGATTTCATTAGAGCGCTGTGAAAGGTGATATCAGCCTTTACAGAGCCGGTGGCAAATTCGATCGTATTAGTGCCAAGGGCGTCGTTGAGTTTTTCGAGATTGAACGCGGAATGAAAATCGCAATCCATCACCGGGTGTTTAAGATTATTTATGCTTAGCTTGTTAGATGTCAATGGTATATTCTCCCATTTTGCGGAGCAATTGGTAAAGGTAAAGCCGGAATTTGCATCCGACTTTGGTTCTGACGTTTTTACCTGGTTACCAAAATGAGCAGAAAGGGTAACATCAGTGAAAATTCCGACAGGCGTTGTAACGTTGTTATTCTTAATTTTAACATCAACATTTACCAGGGGCATCCTGTTTGGAAGTTTGCTGCCGTCAATTATCGCTGTTACGTCAATTGGTTTTTCAACGGAAAAGCTGTCCAGCTTTTCACTGATGTTTTTGGGGAGCATCAACGAAGCCCTAGCGTATTGTACGTTCTTTGTCTTTATGGCAAGGTAGTAAAGGGGTGGTTTACCTGAAAAGTCAAACATCCCTGTAAGGTTGAAATCATGATCATCTATATCAAGGGTGATATTTGAGAAGGATAATTTCTTTTGCGCGCGATCGAAATTCAGGCTTATTCTTCCCCGGATAGGTTTTTCTTTTACAAAGCTCCCCCTTTCCAGGTTAAATGCCAGGTCGTGAACGAGCAGATTCATCCGAACGTCCATTTTAAGCCTAGTTCCTTTGGTTTTAATGTCACATTTGAGCGTGGAAATGTCAAAGTCCAACAATTTGTCTCGGTCTTTAAAATCAAGTTTCAGCTTAACATTTTTCAACTCTATACTGGGTACGGCTGAGTTCGAGCTGTTGGTAGAAGATGCCGGGGCTGGTTTGTCAGATTGAAACATATATTCATTGGAATACCCTGAAGTATCACTGAAAATAAGCACTGAACCATTTTCTACAATCACTTTGCTTATTTCAGGACTTCCTGAGAACAGGCTGAACAATTTTAGTCTGATAAATATTTTGTCTGCTTTTAGAAGGTCATGGCGATGTTGTGCCCACAAAGAATCTCTGACGGTTACTTCTGACAGGCGTATAGAAACATTTGGGAAAGTGCTTAGCAGGCTTGGCTCGATGTCGCTGATTTTAATTTCACCCTTTACTTTGCTGGTTAGTTCAGCATTAACCTGGGCGATCAGGCTTTTTTTATTGATAACTACATAACCCCAGACCAGGAGCCAGAGGCTTATAAACATGGCGATGATCCATGTTAACACACGAAAGAGGTTACTGAATTTGTTTTTCAAGATAGGTAATGTTTTTTGTCTTCAGAAAGTGGAAAAAGATTACACTAAAAATACAAAGAATAAAGGAGAGAGGCTCGTTTAAGTACTATACACAATAGCTATTTCAAAATGGGATGTGATTGTCATTTCGTTTGGTATTTGTCTATTGACCCCCCTGGATAACCCGGATGTTCCTGTGAAGATAGGTTGAGTAGTCAGGCAGTATGGCATCGTACTCCTGGCTCATGAGGGGAGAGTTAAAAATGAAATCCGCAGTAGCGCTGTCGCAGGCTACGGGAATGTTCCATACTGTAGCAAGTCTTAACAGGGCCCTTACGTCAGGGTCATGAGGTTGCGCTTGCATGGGATCCCAAAAAAATATCAGTATGTCAATGTTGCCTTCAGCAAGGTTGGCGCCCACTTGCTGATCACCACCAAGCGACCCGCTCATAAATTTTATTACCGGTTGATCCAGTGCGTTTTCAAGCAATTCACCAGTGGTGCCGGTTGCAAAAAGTAAATGATCGCTTAAAAGACTTTTGTTATGGATGGCCCATTCAATCATCTCGCTCTTCTTGTGATCGTGAGCAACTAAAGCGATTCGCTTAACAGCTTTCAATTTTCTTACTTTCATAACGCTTTATTAATAATCATGGAATATACTCACTTTGACTTTTATCTAACAAATTCCGAAAATTTTAAATGCGGGGTGTTGCGTTTACGGGAAGAAATGGGGTTTTGTTCCAAGATTATTTAATGCCATGCCCAGAGCCGCCCTTTATTCTTTTTGTTATTTACGGTAATTAATTTCTCTGCTATGAGACAGTTTGATTTTATCTATCCTTAAGATCTTTATAACGCTGCCTCTCATGGTATCACCTTGTCACCAAAACCAATTGTTACAAGCAATATCATACTGCTGCAGTGGAAATCATATGGCGCGAGACGTGAAGCATTTATAGCACTGAAAGAAGTAGCAAGGCAAAGGAGTTTGATATATTGGAGTGTTAAAACCCCTAAGCCTAAGAACCACGTTTAATTCCTGATGAGAAGCCCGTTAATTCAAAAATTATTATAGGATAAAAATGCAGCTGCCAAACGAAAAGGCCTGTATTCAAAAGCCATTATGACAGAAACCGCAGGACCTACTTTTTGTAAGTTTTATCCAAACTCTGTTGACGACTTGCTGATCGTTCGGGCTGGATTTAATGTTGAGCTACAAATATGTAATGCCCCGAGAAAAGTAAAGCTGCTGTACCATTTGGTGCTTGGACTTCAAAGTGTTGCTGTATCATCATTGGAAACAGGGTTATATGTCATCACCATCCTTTAGCAGAAGTCAAAACAGTTTATTATAAAATGTAACTGAAAACTAGAATTGCCAAAAGTTGCGTATAAATACGCAAACTGTTAAAAATGTTGCATAAGTCATTTTAAGTGATTAATATTACAATGGTTTTTCATAGGATATTGGATTTTAAAACGGGGTTGAATGTCTATTCTGACCCCTTTTTTATTTTGCACTTCTCCCGCGGTATTTTGCGGTTTCTCGGCCTGACAAGGACTCTTCTCACGATCTTTTTCGAGATTTTATAAGAAACGTGCGGAAAATTGCAGGAATCAAAAAGCGAAAGAGACTTTACTTTCTTCGGAATACCGCAAGAATTAAACGCATAAACCAGCAATTCAACTGCTTGCGCGTAACGGCGATTATATGTTAAACAAAACGATTATGTGTAGGTGATGTTGGCAACACAGTGAAGTAGAATTACGATGTTATTTTACGATAAACCAAATAAAAACGGCTTTCATTACGAAAGCCGTTTGTCTTACTAACCCATCTGAGAATCCAATTATTTTAACGAGATTTATATGTAGAGAAAGTTAAACAAAGAAGGTTTGCATTGATAGATCAAAAATCCGGAAACAGTTATACAGACGCTGCAGCTTCTGCGGTATCACTGATTTTAGCTCTTATTTTTCTTTCCAGTTCACCGGCGAGTTCGGGATTATCCTGTATAAGTTGCTTAACAGATTCGCGACCCTGCCCCAATTTAGTTGTGTCGTAGCTAAACCAGCTACCACTTTTTTGAATAACACCAAGTTCCACGCCCATGTCGATTATTTCGCCCATTTTACTGATACCCTCACCATAAATTATATCAAACTCAGCTTGCCTGAAAGGTGGAGCAACTTTGTTCTTAACAACTTTTACTTTCACCCGGTTGCCTATAGCTTCTTCGCCATCTTTAATCTGGGCCATTCGGCGGATATCTAGGCGTACGGAAGAATAGAATTTTAGTGCGTTACCGCCCGTTGTAGTTTCTGGGTTTCCAAACATAACCCCAATCTTTTCGCGAAGCTGGTTTATAAAAATGCAAATGGTGTTCGTTTTACTGATTGTAGCTGTAAGTTTTCTCAGCGCCTGGCTCATTAATCTTGCCTGCAGGCCCATTTTTGAATCGCCCATTTCGCCTTCAAGTTCACCTTTTGGTACCAGGGCAGCCACAGAATCGATGACAACCACATCAATTGCACCTGAAAGTATCAGTCGGTCTGCGATTTCAAGTCCTTGCTCTCCGTAATCCGGTTGTGAGATAAGGAGGTTATCCACATCAACACCCAGCTTTTTAGCATAGGCGCTATCGAAAGCATGCTCGGCATCAATAATTGCACACATGCCACCTTTTTTTTGTGCTTCTGCTATTACATGAATCGCGAGCGTAGTCTTACCCGATGATTCCGGACCATATATTTCAACAACCCTTCCCTTCGGTAATCCACCAATACCCAGCGCTACATCCAGCCCAATGGAACCGGTTGAAATAACCTCTTGTGGCTCCTGTGAGCGCTCGTTCATCATCATGACACTTCCTTTACCAAAATCTTTATCAATCTTATCAATTGTTAATTTAAGCGCCTTGAGTTTTTCTACATTTGACATAGCTGTAATATTTCTTCAAATTTATTGAATGGGCAAAGTTAGTAGCTTTTATTTATACACACTAATGATTTTAGTAAAATTTAGCTAATTTTTTAGGCAAAGCTTATGATTGCTAAACGAGTATATCAATTTTCTAAACCGCTGACCTTGTCTGATTGCAATGCTAAATTAGATTCGAAATCACTAAATATTACCGCTAAAAAACCCTTTTTGTAGAAACTGATAAGGTTGAAACTTTTTATAGAGATGGCAATATTCGTCTATATCTGGTAATACAATATTTGGTTTATATGTGAACTACTGGAGGGTTCAGGATTTGTTAGTCTGCTTCTTTGCTGATATCTAGTTAACTGTTAGTCAGCTTTCGGCCATGCATAAAGAAACAGGAAGGAATTTGCCGAATTGATTTTGAAAGTTATAATGCAGTGGAAGACGTCATAAAAGGATCATTTTATGTAACATTTCCCTGGCCTGATGCAAATATTAACACTGTTCCTTTATATTTACCTTTATAATGCAAATTTACCTGTAAGTGGAATACCTTAGTTCAGCTAGGGATCTCTCCCAGGGTTTTCATCAATAAGGTCAGTAAACTATGTTTAATTTAATATTATTTGGTCCTCCCGGCAGTGGCAAAGGCACGCAATCTGAAAGATTAATAGCAAAATATGGTTTGAAGCATCTTTCAACCGGTGACCTGTTGCGCAATGAAATTCAGGATCAGACCAAAATGGGGCTTGAAGCCAAAAAATTTATGGATAAAGGAGAGCTCGTGCCAGATGAAGTTGTGATAGGAATGATAAGCTCCGCGTTGGAAGCAAACAAAGACGGCCATGGATTTTTATTTGATGGATTTCCCCGTACTGAAGCGCAGTCCAAAGCCCTCGATAACCTTTTACAACAGCATGATACATCAATAGACGTAGTACTGGCATTGAAGGTCGGCGAAGAAGAATTGGTAAGCCGGCTCCTGAATCGTGGCATAACATCAGGCCGTACCGATGATGTGAATGAGGAAGTAATTAAGGCGAGAATTGCAGAGTACCACAAGAAAACATTCGCGGTGGCAGATTATTACAGCACTTTTAACAAGGTGACTTACATAAAAGGTGAAGGCAGCGTAGATGTTATTTTTGATAATCTTACCAGGGAAATTGACAAGCGGATGGAAAAAGTTGTTTAGTAGGGCTGGTTAAACTTTCTTCAGTTTAGCACTTTGTCATACTAAGGAATAGAGGAATAAATTCTCAGTAGGAAGAGATCGCCGGTTTGTCTGCAACCAGTTCACCTTTAATTTTGCCCCTGTGGTTTCATTACCTAATTTTGTCAATTAATTATTCATAATGACGATTCACAAAGAAGGCTTCAAAACGATTGCAATATGTTTTATTGCATTTGCCATAATTAATTTGACGTCTTTCTATTTTATCAGTTTTTCTGCACCGATTGTAAGTTGGATGATTTTTATTGTCACTTTCGCATTGCTCTTATTTGTAATTTCTTTTTTCAGGATCCCGGGGCGTGTATTAACAATTGATAATGGTAAGATCATTTCTCCCTGCGACGGTAAGGTGGTTGTTATAGAGAATACCTTTGATGATGAGTATTTCAAGGAAAAGCGTCTCCAGATCTCCATTTTTATGAGCCCCGCAAATGTGCACGTGAACCGGAATGTTATTAGCGGAGAGGTGGTTTATAGTAAATACCATAAAGGAAAATACCTCGTGGCCTGGCACCCGAAATCTTCCACAGAAAATGAGCGACATAGCGTTGTTATAAAGAGTACCAGTGGTGAGGTGTTGATTAAACAAATAGCAGGAGCGGTAGCTAAACGTATTGTTAATTACCTGCGGGTAGGTCAACACGTAGAACAAGCCTCAGAGATGGGCTTTATAAAGTTTGGAAGTAGGGTAGATCTCCTGTTGCCTGTTGGCTCTAAAGTACTGGTAGAGTTGAACCAGGTTGTGCGTGGCGGACTAACCGTGATCGCGGCTTTATAATTTTTAAAAAATACTTTCCAGTTCTTTTAAAGAATAAACCGTGTAAGTTGGTTTGAAAAGCGGTTCTATATTCAGATGATTTACATACACCTGGTCAATACCCGCATTTATGGCCCCCTGTATATCGGCCTCCATACTATCCCCGATCATAATGCATTCATGACAGGCCGATTTCGTTTTTTTGAAGGCATAATCAAAAATGGCTTTATGGGGTTTAAGGCTATTGCTACCTTCTGAAGTGATCACTTCAAGAAAAAATTTATCTATTCCGGAATTTCTCAATTTCTCGTGCTGGGTTATTTCAAAGCCATTAGTTATAAGGTGTAGCTGGTATTTTTTATCGGTGAGAAACTGCAATATTTCTATGGTATGAGGAAATAAAACCTTTCGTGAAGGCAACATGGCCAGGAACTGGTCACCCATTGACCTTGCAAGCACTTCGTCGCCAATCTTGAAATCCAGCAGGGACAGCCACATTCTCTTCCATCTTAACTCATCAACTTTTATTAAACCGTTCCGGTACTTTGCCCAGAGAATGTCATTGTGGGCCAGGTAGTTTTTATGAAAGAGATCAAAATTATCTACACCTTTTTGTGCCAAACCAAAACTAAGGTAAAGATCGTGTAACGTCAACCTGCTGTTAGTGTCAAAATCCCATAAGGTATGGTCAAGGTCAAAAAAGATATGTTTGTATTTCATGTAGATAAAGTAATTGGGCGAGCGGAAAACAATTAATCAGCAATGATATGCATGGAACTGATCAAACAAAGATAAAATGTTTTTGTTTTGTGCTTTTACTATAAGCATTGAATTCATATTAAACGACAGGTATAAATGTTTATCGTTCAACTTTGCTAACAAATTAATTACTGATTATGAATGTGATCATCACAGGTGCGAGTAAGGGGATGGGCAGGGCCATTGCTGACAAATTTGCGGCTAACAACCATAATGTGATTTTGTGTGCGCGAAATGCAGTTTTGTTGTACAAAACCATGGAAGAGTTGCTACTGAAGTATCCGCATGCTATTGTAAAAGCAATGCCTGCAGACTTAAGCATTCCGGATGAAGTAAAGTCTTTTGGTTCGTGGGTACAAGAGCAAACAGCAAAGATGTCGGGCGGCGGAATTGACATATTAGTTAATAATGCCGGTCAGTTTATTCCTGGCAGCATCTATAACGAAGAGGAAGGCACATTGGAGACCATGATTGCGGTAAATTTATACAGCGCCTACCACTTAACACGAGCGCTGTTGCCGTCTATGATGGAACGTAAATCGGGTCATATCTTTAACATATGTTCTATCGCCTCGCTAAATGCTTATAACAACGGCGGTGCATACAGCATTAGCAAATTTGCGATGCTCGGCTTTTCGAAGAATTTAAGAGAGGAAATGAAACAGCATGGTATAAAAGTAACTGCCGTAATGCCCGGGGCCGTTTATACCGATTCGTGGAAAGGAACTGATATTTCCCCGGAACGTATCATGGAATCGGAAGATATTGCGTCGCTTGTTGTTGCGGCGGCTCAGTTATCACCACAGGCGGTAGTAGAAGAAATCATAGTTCGGCCCCAATTGGGAGATCTTTGACCTTTTTGCAACCTGGCTGTAACTTACTTTATTTAACGCACAATTAAAGCGAGTAAAAGATAGCAAACTTTATATTTGTACATGAGGTTAAACTATGCTAATCATTTTTAAATCAATCCATCGATTTATTCAACTGTTCGTGCTAACATCAATCTCTTTGAGCTTCCTTGGCACTACTGCTATAGCGCAGGTGAAGTTCTCAACGATAGTGAATGAGAGAAGCCCAGGCCTGAATGACTATTTCCAGGTAGAGTATACAATCGAGAACGGTAAATCCGTAGAGAATTTCGCAGCACCGGCATTTAAAGATTTCCGGTTGATCCAGGGGCCCATGCAGTCAAACGGAATGAGTTATATCAATGGGGTGATGTCTCAATACAAATCGGTGTCTTTTATTTTGCAACCCCTGGTGAAGGGAAGGATACTGATTCCCGGTGCCACCGCTTCGGTTGATGGCAAACCAATGA
>JBBPYM010000406.1:0-6626 GCA_038199905.1 Chitinophagales bacterium
AGAAATATCCATCTATAAAAGAATGTCTTTGAAAAATTTATAAGGACTTTAAATATTCTTACCAATTGATTTTCACTTTAGTACCCTCAGGGTCATTTTCAAAACTTAGATAACAGGTATTGGAAGCTGCATCCCATGATGATTGCACTCCTGTTAACTTCTGGCCTTTGATATCGGTTAAAGAAATTTCTTTTGGGGCTGCCGGTAATAAAATGCGCACACTATTGGTTGTATTTATAGGGCTTTTTGAAACAAAAGAATATGCGTCTGGCTTTACAACCTCTTCATATATTCTGGAAGCCGAAGCCAGTACCTGGGGTAGCTTTTTATTTTTGACCCTCCTTAAATTATATAAAAATGCCTGTTGCCCCGGAATCACAGTTTTCTTTGCAAGTACCGGCAATTGAGGATCAAAGAGATCAATGACCGGCCCATCAATAATATAGGGATCACTGCTGATACTTTCATCCATAACAGAAACAATATCATAAGGCCCTCTCTCTACATACAGCGAATTTTTATAGATAAGCTTACCTGCTTTTGCATCATTTTCATACGCCTGTTTTGTGAGATCAACAAAATGTTCGCTATTATTAGGTTCCATTACAAATTCCTTAGGGTCCTTACGTATTACATAAACAGCACCTTTCCCTACTTCAAATTTTTGGTCTTCAGAAGCTGGTTTTATTTTCAGAAGTTGAAACAAGTGTTCTGAAGGTGCAGTAAAATGATTTCCTTTGGTATTCCACCATTCCATTACACTTTGATAGGGGTCATCATCCCTGCCAACATAAATTAATACTCCACCTTTCTTTACCCAATCTGCAAGATACTGATGTACCTGCGCTGATACAGGTTTCATATTGGAATAGCTTACCACCAAAACTTTTATATTTTTTAATGTTGCCGGATAAGACAGGTTTTCCATGTGAACTGTTTCCACTGGTACACCGAGCTTTAGCAAAGGAAAGGTTTGGCCATAAAAATTGGAGAACTGCGGATCCTCAAATCCATTGTGTGTGGGGAACCTCTGAAACATCAATGAATTACTCATGAGAACGCCTACGCCACCCGACCCTGATACACGGTTATTTGAAAGTGGCATTTTATTCAACGCGTTTACCATCACTTGCATCTGGGTAGAATAATACCTTGGGATCAACACTTTTTCATTGCTGTTGGCCAGTTTGTAAGGGTGGGTATAAATGCGCTCCGGCCATGGCATTACTTCATAATTATCAACCATTGGATATAAAAGCTCTGCCGTAAAAGTTGCCTGGTAATTCTGTTTGTAATCCTGCCAGTCTTTTGGCCTGTCTTCGATAGGATCCGTAAGAAAAAATAATTTTCTTTTGGTAGGGGCGGTCATCGAAACCATAGAACCATATTCAAGAAAAGCGTTCTCAAATACACGCTCTTTTTCCTTTCCATTGTAATAGGTTGGTTCTCTTGAAGTGCCTGTCCAAACCTGGGCAATGTAACCATCAATACCTGGTAATGAAGCCAGGCTAGCTTCAGGGCTAACAATTTGCCAGGACGAATAATTTACCAGCGAATGTGTGGGGATGTAAACTTTTATAGTTAATCCTTTACTTTTCCCGTATTCTTTTGCATAAGAGGAAACTTCTTTTATGGCATTGTAGTACAGATGGTATTTCAACTTGCTGGAGAGGTAAGTATTCTCCGATGATTCATGCTGGGGCCGCCAGGGAAATCCATAATATTTCTGCCATTCTTTCTTAAAAGGTTCACTATAGCCGCCCCTGGCCCAAAATTCCGGTTCTTCTAAAAAGATAGAAGTAATACCGGCGTCAATTACCTTTTTCACCACTCCTTTTTTTATATACTCGATAAAGGATGCGACAGGTACCACATAAGGAATATTATGTCCATGCCATATAGTATCCCCGTTCCGTTGTACCTGTCCATCTCCCAGATGATTTTTTCCATCCCATTTGCCAAGAAAATAGTCATCATACGATCCCCATGCAATGCCCGTCATAAAGTCTGTTTGGTACCCCCGGTCGCGCCATGATTTTACACGCTCTGCAAATGACATTCCCGGACGATCGCCAGCGCCATAAACGATTGCAATATCAGAACGTACATCAATTTCCGGCCTCCAGGGACTGCTGGTTTGAAAAGCTGTTTTTTCCGGCGATATCTTTGTTTTCTTCGTTCCAGTGCCAGGCTGTGCATAATTAGTAGCATAACAAAGGAAGCATAAAGTATAAAAGGAAACAATTCTTTTTACCATAATTATTTTTTTAGTTATAGACTAAGTGTTTGTATCATAAAAGAGCCATTACTTAAACACTTTATCCTGTTGAGATTTATTGAAATGTTCTTTAAATGATATTATACTAACACCTTGCAACATGTACCACTATTTTGGAATATCTACTCTTAAGGCCTCATTGTAATTATGCCGTTTTATATTCTCTGTTGCATAGTTGATTCTTGCCCCTGCCCGAATAAAGACAGTTCTGCCTGCAGGAATCACCCCTTGAGTAGTAATTGAAACTGGCTGTCCTAAATTTGCATTAAATGAACTATCACTATAATTTACTGACGTTGAGTATCTATTATCCCACTCGCGATAACCAACATACGGCACCTGGCTTACAAATAACCGAACATCAGTTACATTCAGCATGTTGTCGTTGTAACCACCCATAGGTTCAATCTTCGCCTTGAAATCGGAAGGGCTAACCGCTCTCGTTACTTTTACAGTAGCGGTGATTTTGCCGTTACTTATAGTGGGCTTGCCAATCCATTCCAGTTTTAAGAAAGGCTGAACTTTGAATTCTACTTCGGTAACCCCACTAATATCAATATACTTCGTTTCATCAGCAAGCGTATCACCTTTGCTCGTTCTTCTGAGTAAAGGAATAAAGGCGCCATCAATTCTTACATTATAATGCCCCTTAAACAATTTAGTGTTTTGGAAGATACCTTCTTTCATACAAAAGAAATCGAAGTAATCAGGTACAGCAGTTTCTTTCCAGCTAAGTTCCTGCAGCCGGATGCGCGTGCCTTCGCTACCCTGATCTGTTAAAACGAGCTCTCCCGTTGCGGCATCTACCACGCGACCCTTCAATGTTTCTTTTGGCTCATCGTAATTGTCCTTCTTGCAGGAGTTGAAAATAAAAGTAGCTGACAAGCATACTATTATTCCATAAAATATTTTTTTCATGTATTTATTTTTTTAATTAATGGGAAATCACCCTCCAAAAATTAATCATGTTCGATTCCTAGCTGTGGATATTTTTCATGTAAATAACTTCTGGTATTAACGACCTGGCTGTTGATCAATTGCCGGGCTCTTTGAAACTTCACCCCCTGGTATTAGCAGGTAATATTCCTGTTCTGTCAGGCGAAACCGGCGTCTTCCCTCATCTAATCCTGCGTCGAAAAAGTATTTACCTGTCGTGGATGAGTAGAATGGATACAAACCTTTATAGTAGGCACCGTCCGCCTGAGTTTGACCGTTCAATACTGCAGAGTGCTGGGTTCTCCAACGCCTGATATCCCAAAGGATCTTGTGCTCAAAAGCCAGCTCTTTCTTCCGCTCTCTACGAATAACGTCAAGGCCGCTTTGCCCCACAAGGTCGCCCTTCAAAGGATCTGCACCGGCTCTCTCCCGGATATCCTTGATTGCCTGGTAGGCAATCTGCCTGAAGTCATCTCCGGAAGGAGCAGCTTCACCGTCTATCATCAATTCTGAAGCAGCTTCAGCAGCATTCAACAGAATTTCTGCATATCGCATTAAAATAAAGAATTGTTCTGACCGGGCTTCCAATACTAAAGATTGAGGCATGTTAGGATTCAGCCATTTACGTACAGTGAACCCTGTCATCGCAGCTGTAAAATCTGATGTAAAAGGGCCACTCTTGCCACCTGCATTCATTGAAGTTCCATCAGGCAAAACCACTACTTCATGAGTCGTTCCATTCTGAGAAAGGAAGAGCGATTTTTTACCTGCAAAAGCACCTTTTGCTGTGTAAGCATCTACCTGGTTATAGTTGGAAGGGCCCGAAAGTGTATAGTTAGGTGGGCCCCCATTAACCACTCTCAAGGGGTTGATGCCGTTTGTAGCGTCACCGGTGAAGATGCCTCTTCGTATTTCAATCACTTGTCCTTTGAATACATCACCTGGAAGGATGACGTTAGCCCGAAGTCGCGGTTCTGCATTGGCAAAAATATCAGTCACTTTGTCGAACATTAAATATTTGCCATTGTTATCAAAGACTTTAATAGTACCATCTGCATTTTTTGCAAAACCATCAAATAATTCCACGAAATCAAGCGTAGGGCAATTACCGGCTGAATAACCGTTTCCGCCCATTAACTGGCGGGGAATGTTATATGCATCATAACCGTGCGTTAAATCCGGATATTGGTATTCTTTTATATAGATATTTTCAGGACTTGTATTATCAAAGAACATATCCACCATATTTTGGTATTGAGCCTCTTTGTCATTGGCGGCCCATTTCTTCTTATATAGTGAATATTTCCCTGACTTCATTACTTCACGGGCAGCATTATAAGCTTCCCTGAAATATTTTTTAGAAGCGGCAACGGATGTAGCGGGATCGAAACCTATAACCCGGACACCGGTTTTATTCCCAAAACCGGTGATTTTATTATATTTGGCAACAGAACCTGCAAATAACATTGCTTCAGATTTAAAACTATAGGCTACGTATTTGTTGGAATAACCTCTTTTAGGGCTTGTAGTAGAAAGGTTGGCAATTGCTGAATCGAAATCAACCAACACCTGATTCCAGCTTTCTTCTTCTGTAGAGCGTGGGGTTTCAAGTTTAGCCGCAGGGTTTTCAGGATATTTTAATACAGATTTCACCAGAGGAATTCCCCCATAACGTTTTGCTAAGGCGTAGAAAACCATTGCCCGGGCAAAATAACCTTCCCCAATATAGTGATTATAGGTAGCGGTGCTAAAGTTGGATTTGTAATCCGGCAAAGTTTCAAGCATGTAGTTGGCATCCCGAAGCAAATTAAATGCACGCCCCCAATAAGGCCCGTTACGTGCAAATCCTTCTGATGTCATGGCAGTGCCTGCATCACGGCCTATAGAAGAGCCCTCGTTAGTACCAGGAGTTACCAGCCAATCATCAAAGAATTGGCGCGCAGGAGAGTACTTAAAATCCTCAAAAGGCATCTGGCTGTAAATGCGTGACAAATAAACAGTCATGCCCGCCTCGTTTGAAAAAAGATCTTTGTCTTGTACAATGTTTTTAGGAGGAATATCCAAATAACCTTTTTTACAGGAAATCATAATACAGCTTAAGGTCACCAGAGCGAATAAATAATATTTAAATTTCATAGTTGTAGTTATTAGAATTTAATATTTAATCCAACTGAAACAGTCTTATTCAATGGATATAAATACCCGTATAGGTCATTAGGATGTTCAGGATCAACATATTTCACTTTAGTGATCGTAAACAGATTGTAAGTATTCACATAAACCCTGAAATCGCCCAGTCCTGCTTTCTTCATCAATTGTGAAGGAAAGGTGTAGCCCAGTTCAATACTCTTTAACCGCACATAAGCGCCATTAACCACATTGAAAGAAGAGTTTACATCCGGCAAAGTACCCGTGTAAGCATGCTCCCCACTTGTCCATTTAGTTGCCGGATCATATGGATCTGCTTTTGGATCTATAGGATGCCACCTGTCCATAAATTGCACCATCGCGCCCGATTCGCCGCTACCCCACATAGGCTCCCGGAGCTGTTCCCCATAAACTAATGAACTCATCGCTGAACCTTGCAACAGGAAATTTAAATCAAAGCCTTTATATCCTCCATCAAAGATTAAACTGAAATTCACCCAGGGATCCTGATTGTAGTGGATAGGGTGAACGTCGTTGCCATTAATTTCACCATCCCCATTCCAATCCTCATATTTATAATCCCCCAGGATGGTTCCACGGCCAGTATACGTCGGATTCGACCAAATATCTTCCCATGATTGGTACTGACCGGCACCTTCAAGTCCACTGTGAATACCCTGCAACCGGTCGTTTTGGTTGCTCTTCCAATTGTTCCAGGAACTACCAATTGGGTTTCTTTCTACATAAAGCCTCTCCACCCTTGTAAGAGAAAAAATACCTTTCAGGTTATAGTGAAACTCTCCTATATGGTTTCGATGATTAAGTTCTAAATCAAAACCGTAGGTACGGTCACTATTTAAATTTTCCTGTGGCAAGGCAGCACCAACTACTGTGGGTATGCCTCCGCTCCTTAGAGCCAAAAGCCCCTGCCGGTTTCTGCTAAAATAGTCAACAGTAACTCCAAAAAGACCGTCCCATGCTGTAAGATCAATTCCCAGGTCAAATGTCTTAGAGGTAAACCAGGTAAGGTTCGGATTAGTAATCCCTTTATTATCGGCGCTCGCGTTGAAGCTTCCATCAAATACGTAACCACCTGTAAAGTTTCTCGGGTCTGATGCTGTTGGATAATTATACCCTGAAAGAAACTGATAAGTTGACGCATTGTCATCGCCTGTTTTACCGTAAGAAGCCCGAACTTTTAACTGATTTACGAATGACAAAGCATTAATTCCCTTAAAGAATCTCTCTTCAGAAATACGCCATC
>JBBPYM010000407.1:0-14817 GCA_038199905.1 Chitinophagales bacterium
ATGGCAATGAAAGACTGGGGCCCTTCAATGCAAGTATTAGGTTGTATAATAGGCTCGATTGCCATCTTTTTACCCAGTGCTTTGCTGGTGCTGTTTTTCTTCCCCATTTGGCATAATATGAAAAAGTATGCAGCCGTTTACCGAGCTCTCGAGGGGATAAACGCAGCTATAGTTGGTATTATGTTCGCCGGAACGTTTTATATGCTAAAAGATATTTCAATATTCAAATTACAAACATCCAGTGTTGTAAATATAGCGGTCATAGCAGGCACCTGGGCCTTCATCGCGTTTACAAAGCTTCCTTCACCTGTCGTTGTAACCATTTGTTTGTTGCTCGGAATAGTCTGCTAAACTTTTGAAAAAACACATATATGGACCTTTCTATTAAAGATCAGTTATTTATTGTTGGAGGTGCCGGCAGTGGTTTCGGAAAAGCAATTACCGAAGCCCTGGCAGGCGAAGGCGCAAAGATCATCGCCATAGCAAGGAGTATAGAGCGGCTTAATGAACTGTCTGAACAATTCCCTGGTCAGGTCGAAGTTGCCGCGTTGGATCTCTCCCAACCGTGCTCCATCGACCAGATCGTTCAAATAGTTAATGGCCGCCAATTGCATGGCATTCTTGTGAACGCAGGAGGACCCGCGGCAATAAGCACATTAGAAACAACTTTAGAAAACTGGGATGATGCATACAAATTATTGTTGCGTTGGAAAGTAGAAATGCTTCAAAAGCTATTGCCTCAAATGATCAGCAATAAATATGGAAGGATTGTGTTTGTAGAAAGCGTTTCTGTAAAACAGCCAATACCGAACCTGGTACTAAGTAACTCGCTCAGGCTCGCAGTTGTAGGGTTTGCCAAAACACTGAGCCAGGAGATTTCCGGAACAGGAATAACCATTAATATCCTGGCGCCTGGTTATCATAAAACCGCCGCGTTAAATAGAATCGTCGATAAAAAAAACAGGGATACGGGTGTTTCAAGAGATGACGCTTTAAAAGAATTTGCCAGCCAAACAACCGTGGGATTTATAGGAGACCCGGCTGATTTTGCATCACTTGCCATTTGGTTGCTATCTCCCGGGAGTCGTTATATAAACGGGCAAACGATAAGCGTGGATGGGGGTTCCGTAAAAGGCACCATGGGTTAATAACTTAAGGGCTACAGCTTGAAATCAATTCCGCAACAAACGAATGTAAAAAAAGCCCTCCCGTATGGGGAGGGCTATACAAAATAGACGTATAATTTACTCGGCTTCAGCAACCACTTCACGAACCTCAGGGATCATTCTCTTCATCATTCCTTCGATGCCGGCCTTCAACGTTATCATAGAAGATGGGCACCCAGAGCAAGAACCCTGCAACATAAGGTTTACAACACCTTCGTTATAACTTTTAAACTGAATAGCACCACCATCCATTTCAACAGCTGGTTTTACGTAGTTTTCCAACAATTCCTTAATTCTTTTTACTACATCATCATCGTCAACGTCGATGGCATTACCGTCAGTTTGAAAAACTGGAATATCCTCTTCATTAACAACTTCCTTGCCTTCTTCAAGATACTCTTTTAAGAACTGGCGTATTGCAGGTATAACATCCTGCCAGTCTGTATCGGGGGTCTTCGTAAGCGTAACGAAATTACTTGCAATAAAGACGCTTTTAAGAAAAGGAAAGCCAAATAATTCATTGGCCAAAGGAGAAGGTTTTGCACTTTCAACATCAGGAAAATCTATACTTTTTCCAGGGTATAGCAATTTATTTGCAACAAACTTCATCGTCTCTGGATTCGGAGTCATTTCCGTGTAGATGCTTATCACGGGATTACCTGTCTTTATCATAACACAACAATATTTTTACAAAAATAACAATTTTACACGGTAGCTAATCACAAAAAAGACAAAAGAAAGCCACTCGTCACCGCAGTCTTCGGCATACGATAATGCGGTTTTCGTCATAATAAAGAATTAAAAAGACCAAGAAACTAATAAGTCGTACCCCTGGGATCAAAAACCATAACTGTAACGAATGCCAGGTTTGTTTACCCCGTAGCATTATTATATCTGCCAAAAAGATGATCAATGGAAGGATTTTGTGATGGTGTTTGCGGAATCATGGTACAGTCAACTGCGCCGGTTAAAAAGCAAACCGTATCATAAATTTTTAAACATTACATTCTCAATAATGTTTGTACCAAATAACAGCAAGCTTGGAATTGATAACGGTAGAACAACACAATCTGTCGCGCAAGCAAATGAAGCAGTAATGCCGGATGCGTCCCAAATGAGTTTAAGATTTTTATACACGAAACCAAACTTGCAACGCCGTTGCAAATCGTTTGGCCTTTGTTAAAATTTATTCGAACCACCGGGTTGGTGGTAACTTTACAAATTATATTGGCACTTATGACAAAAAAGCAGATTTTGTACACCCTGTTCTTTATTGCGCTAACCGGTAGTTTTATCTTTGTTTTAACGCGGATAGTACCGGGTTTTGGAGATATAAAATTACCTGTGCTCAGTTATGTGAAGCCGTTTAGCTTTAAAGATCAGCAGGGAAATCTTATCACTGATAAGGATGTAGAGGGCAAAGTTTATGTATCGGAATTTTTTTTTACAACCTGCAAAGGCATCTGTCCAAAAATGAACAATAACATGAAGAAAGTCCATGAGGCTTTTAAGAACGAAAAGAAATTTTTGATACTGTCCCATACTGTAGACCCCGATATTGACAATGTAGACAGGTTAAAGATTTATGCAGATTCACTAAAAATAAACTCAACCGGCTGGCATTTATTAACTGGACGTAAAGACAGTTTGTACTATTCTGCCAGGGTAAGTTATTTACTCGACGACCCTAAAAATAATAACGAAAAGATAGAAGAGCAGTTTATACATACACAGTTTTTTGCACTTGTTGATAAAAAAGGGAGAGTAAGGAAGATTTACGATGGCCTTAAAAAAGAAGACATAGCAGAACTGACCAATGATATCGGCAGGTTGTTAGAAGAAAAAATAACTAATAATGATCTATAAACAGCTGAAATAACAATCCGTTTAATATATTGTTGATTGTACACATGGATAACGACATTAGTCATATTTTAAAGCGCAATCAGTTAAGTGTAACAGGTAGCCGGACCAGGATTCTTGAATTGTTCCTGTCTAAAAATGGAGCGCTTGCTCATGCAGACATTGAAAGAAAAGCTGGTGAAAAGTTTGACCGGGTAACTGTTTATCGCACCTTACAATCATTTCTTGATAAGGGGATTATTCACAGCATCCCCACAGCCGATAATTCTGTTCGTTATGCTTTGTGTAAAGACGATTGTACCGAAGGCCATCATCATGATAATCATATTCACTTCGTTTGTCGAAATTGCGGAGTTACTACCTGCCTGGATGATGTACTCATTCCTTCAGTAGAACTTCCCAAGGGGTTCAAGGCACAACAGATAGAAATGGTGGTAAGCGGAAATTGCAAAGACTGTAGCAGTAAGTAAAGCATTACCAAGGCGAAAAAGCCCCCGTTTGACCTGGCAGCAAGCCTCAAATAACAAAGCCCCGATGTAGACACATCGGGACTTTTGGTTAAGGCTCTGATTAGTAGCTATTTTGAGTAAAAAGTTTCTTTAATTCACAAATATACTATCTGCACATTACACTTACAACTAAAGTGTTATTATTTGCTAACCAGCATATTTTGCAACTCTTTTTGTACAAAAAGCATCAGCGATTCAATGTGGTTAGCAGAAAGATCAAACTTTAACCCTGCAGATTCATACAATTCCGGCAAGGTACGGGTACCTCCTAAAGACAACGCATTGCTATAATTGTCTAATGCATTTTCTTTATTTTCTTTGAATTGTTTCCACATACCGATAGCGCCTAGCTGTGCTATTCCATATTCGATGTAATAAAAGGGAACTTCAAACAAATGAAGCTGGCGTTGCCAGGAATACCGCCGAACTTCATCAAGTCCGCTCCAGTCAATAGCCGAAGAACTGAACTCTCTTAATATCTCCATCCATTTATCACCTCTTTCTTCAATGGTATGGGTTGGATTTTCGTACACCCAGTGTTGAAACTTGTCAATAATTGCAATCCAGGGAAATATTGTTATAACACGTTCCAGTTGGTGTTCTTTAGCTCTATGCAACTCTTCTTCATCGGAAAAGAAAGTGTTCCAGTAGTCCATACTGAAAAGTTCCATTGACATACTAGCTACTTCGGCTATTTCCATTGGGTATTCTTTAAACGAGCTTAACTCCAGTGGATGAGCCAGGAACGAATGAATAGCGTGGCCCCCTTCATGAACCATTGTTGTTACATCATGCATCTGTCCTGCAGCATTCATAAAAATAAAAGGCGCACCGCTTTCTGCTAGCGGACAGTTATACCCTCCAGGAGCTTTGCCCTTCCGGCTTTCCAGGTCAAGGTGACCAATTGTTTTCATTTTTTTAAGGCAGTCACCAAAAAACGGACGTAATTGTTGAAAACAAGCAATAGACTTCTCGATCAGTTCGTCACTATTTTGAAAAGGATTTAGAGGCGTAACTCCCTCCGCTTCGGCCTCGGTATCCCAAGGGCGCAAAGTTTCAAGATTTAGTTTTTTCAGTTTGTTCTGATAGATCAGGTCTACCAAAGGGATCACATGTTGTTTTACGGCCTCATGAAACTGGAAACAATCTTCCTTTGTGTAGTCGAACCTGCCCATTTCAACAAATTTGTAATCCCTGTAATTTTGAAAACCGGCATTTAAAGCAACCTCATGCCGCTTTTGTACAAGTTCTGAAAACATTTCATTCAGCGCATCCTTGTCTTGTAGACGTCTTTCCTGTATTTTAAAATACACTTCCTTTCTGAGTTCCCTGTTATGATTCTCAAGAAATTTTGAAGCCTGTTGTAAGGTATATTCCTTACCGGCCACTTCAATAGTCATCTTGCCGGAAATTACTCCATACTGCTGCGCAAGCACACTCAGTTCGGACTGCAAAGGGATGTTTTTTTCCCTGAACAATTCGATACTCTTTTTTACTGATCGGAAATAAGTAAAATATTTTTTCTGATCGAGCGCAGCCCTGAAAGGAGACTCCAATAATTTTTTATTCAGCTTGTCAGCATAAGGCTGAATAAAAGGCTGGATCTGCATCACAAAGAAAGTGAATGCGTCTTCAAGCGATTTGTTTTCCGTATCGCAAGTCATACGTATCTGTCTCCAGCACGCATCTTCACTTACTACGGCTTCTAACTCGCTGCTGTCTTTCAGCCACTGTTCAAGATCCTTCGAAGAAAAAATCTCGCGGTCAAGTAAGTTTTTAAAGAAAGGCTCCAGTTGTTCCCAGTCAGTCAACATAAAGTCAACGGGCATAAAACGTCTCGGAAGCTTTTCAATTTCTGCACTGTAGTTCATCATGAATCGAAATTCTGTTGTACTTAACTAGGATTATTTTTTCGGCTTTTTCGTTTTCGAAGGGTTGGCAGGTTCTTCCGGCACATCTTCCGCTACAACTGGTTCTTCAGCGGCTGTCAGTTCGTTTGGGCTGGCCGCTTCTTCAACAGGCTCCTCACTAGCAGGTTCAGATAACTTAAATTCAACTTTCCCTTTAAGCAGATCAAACCATTTGATCATTTTTTTCATGTCACTGATGTAAACCCTTTCAAAGTCCATATCAGGATACACCTTTTCAAAGTAAGTTTTAACGGACTTGGTATCTTTGGCATCCGGCACCATTTCTGGGCTTTCTTCCATTGTTTTAAACAAGTCAGCGAGGTTTATATTTTCCTTTACGGTGTAGACCTCTATACTTTCCAGGTGTGAAAAGTTATGAACCCTGCTGGCGACAAACTTAGTGCTGTCATCATCCAGCGAACGAACAATGGCTCCGTCGGTTTTGCTGTTAAGCAATTCATACAGGCCGGTCAGGCCTGTTATGGCCACAATTTTATTATATTCCATACTTGATTCAACATTTAAGGATGTGCAAGATAACCCACAGAATCGGATTGATTTTAAGCTTTATTGCGAATTTTTTCAAAACTTCAGTTTCCTGATAGCAAATTAACAATGGTTATCAAACGATCAACGCATTTCTAAAAATATTTACCTTATTTTTCGGGCTGTAAAAGTATAGCCAAATTTTACTTTTTACAACCGTTAACTATAAATTCATGTTAATTGTAATCATAATTAAAATACATAAATAATCATGACAATTGAATCAATAATCAGGCATCGGAGAACTGTTAAGCCAACTGCTATGAATGGGAAAATAATTCCGGATGCTGTAATCGATAATATATTGGAGCTTACCGATTGGGCGCCGACCCATGGCAGAACAGAACCCTGGAGATTTATAGTATATGCGCCGGAAAAAATTCAGCAGTTTGCCGAGGATCATGCAGAATTGTACAAGGAAAATACTTCCAGGGAAAAATTTAAAGAAGCCAGTTATGAAAAACTTAAGCAGGCATCTGAGGGCGCGTCTCATGTTATTGTCGCATATATGAAACGGGGCAGCAATCCCAATATCCCTGAAATAGAAGAAATTGCCGCTGCGTCTGCTGCAATTCAAAACTTGTTATTAGGTGCTGAGGCGCATGGTCTAGCAACATTCTGGAGTACATCCGGTATGGTGCACCAGGAGGCGCTGAAAGACTACCTCGGTTTAGAGGAAGAAGACCGGGTACTGGGGTTTTTATATGTAGGTTTAACAGATGAGCCGGCTAAGGAGGGTAAAAGAAGTACACCGTTGTCTGAAAAAATCAAATGGGTCAGATAACTCCGCATGTGATTGTAAGAATTCCTAAGGTTACACAAGTTGAAGAGGAAACAAGATAACCGTGACAGTTAATTCTTCTATAATATAGCCACTGAGGCATAAATAACTTCCCATTTGAGTGAATGGTTACTAATTGAGCAACTGAAGCAGAAAAACGAGTCAGCCTTCAAAACAATAGTCAAAACCTGGCAGAATATGGTTTTTAACACTGTTTTGGGCATTGTGCAAAATGCGGAAGATGCGGAAGATGTATCCCAGGAGGTTTTTGTACAGGTATACGAATCAATTCAGTCCTTCAAAGGGGAGTCAAAGTTTTCTACCTGGCTTTACAGGATAGCGATAACCAAGTCGATGGATCATATCAGGAAAAAAAAGAGGAAGAAGCGGTTTGCCTTTATTCAAAGCCTTTTCGGGGTAAACAATGAAATAATGCAAGACCCGCCTGATTTTCACCACCCCGGCATCAGTCTGGACAACAAAGAGCGGGCGGCCGTTCTTTTCAAAGCAATTGACAAGCTGCCGCAGAACCAGAAAATTGCCTTCACCTTACACAAAGTAGAAGGATTAAGTTACCAGGAAGTTAGCGTGGTTATGAAATTGTCATTATCTTCCGTAGAATCTTTGTTACACAGGGCAAAAAGTAATTTAAAAAAGAACCTGGAGAATTATTACGAGAAAGGTGATTGAAAACACAAGTTTTAAAGTTTATTCACGTCCAAATAATGTGCTATGAATAAGAACAGTAACATTCAAAATAATGTGGAAGAAACACTGAGCTCCTTTGAAGGAATCAGTTCCGCCAGCCCGGGCCCCTACTTTTTTACCCGTGTTCAAGCTCGTTTGAACAGGGTTGAAAAGAATATCTGGGAAAAAATCTCCTCCTTTATTGCCAGGCCAACCGTTGCTTTCGCTATGGTCAGCGTTATTCTCCTGATGAATACTATAGCCGTTTTACAGCACAATCAAAGCTCAAACTTCACTGCAGATCAACCCGATCAATCTGTTTACGAAGAATTTAACGTAGCAGTTAATACCTTTTATGATTATGAAATTAAAGAGCCTTAATGCGTAAAGTTCTAAATAATAAAGTGCTTCTTTTTATAGTTGCCATTTTGCTGGTGGCAAATGTCGCGATGTTGGTATATATTTTAAGAATGAGAGAGCCTGGTAAAAAGGGTTCGAGGACCGAGCGTCAAAAATCTCCAATAACAGAGTTTCTTCAGAACGAAATTGGCTTTAGTCCAGAGCAGATGGCTGCTTTTGACAAAACACGTCAAAGTCACCGCCAAATGATGAGGCCCTTATTTGAAGACATTAAAACCGCGAAAGTATCATTCTATAAGTCACTAACAAATCCAGGCATCAGCGATCCAGCCTTAGACAGTGCAGCGTCTATTATTGGGGAGAAGCAGAAACTGCTTGATATGCAGACCTTAAGAAACTTTAAGGAAATAAGAACACTTTGCACTCCTGATCAACAGCCTAAATATGACTCGCTGATCGTAAATGAAATAAGCAAGATGTGGTTTCCTTCCTGGAAGGGAAACAATCACCAACCGAAAGACAGCACTAATATTAAACATAGATGAGCCCAACTGATTAATTGTCATTCTTAATTACAACGAACTCTATTTGACCCAGAATTTTCAACTATATACTTAACAATAAAATTCTAAAAATGAGAACGAAAATCGGTTTACTATGCGTGATATTGTTTGCTGCTATAACTATGGCCAGTGCCCAGGGGGGGATGCCGCGCCAAACGACTGAAGAACGTACTAAAAGAGTGGTGGATACAATTACAACAGTTCTTAAACTGGACCAGGCCCAACAAACTTCTGCCCAGACAGCATTTATGGACTATTATAAGGAAAGTGATAAATTAAGAGAAGCTATGCAGGCTGGTACTCCTCCTGATAGAGCACAGTTTGAAAAACTAACCACTGATCGTGATGAAAAGCTCAAAAAATTTTTGACAGCCGATCAGTTTAAGAAATATATAGATGAAATAGAACCGGCAATGCGCATGCGGAGACGGAGTGGGGGTAATAATTAACGTTAGATAATCTAGTTTTGAACCCGGGAACCCCGGGTTTTTTTTATGCTACCCGGGCAAGGTTGTTAAAAAAGATCCTCCTGGAATTTTATTTAAAATTGCGCAAAGATTTTTTCATTTTCTATCGTCTAACCTGCACAATTATTCACAAACCATAAAAAGTAAGAAATGAAAATGAAAATCGGGATTTTATCCATTATGATGCTTGGAACTGTAATGGTAGCTAGTGCTCAGGGTGGTGGTCAGGGAATGAGGCGCACACCGGAAGAGCGTAGTAAAAGAATTGTTGATACGCTTGTAACGGTTTATAAGTTAGATCAAACGCAACAAACACAAGCTACAGCAGCCTTTGTAGACTTCAACAAGGCTACTGACAAGTTAAGAGAATCCGCACAAGCCGGTGGAGGTAGACCAGATCAGGCAGAAATGGCAAAATTGATTACAGAGCGTGATGAAAAATTAAAAAAGGCGTTGGGTGAAGATCAATTTAAAAAATACAAATCAGATATCGAACCCCGGATGATGCGTGGTCGCAGAGGCGGCGGAGGCGTCAATGGTGGTGGGAATAGTGGAAATAATTAATACGAGTGTTATGTTAAGCACTAAATGACGCATGGGCTATCAGCTAAGAATGCGTATGCTCAACTGATATGTCAATTAGTTTGCAGATAGAATATAAACTCTTTTTGATAAACTTAATGAAAACGATGTTTGCGGCAAGTCTTAAAGTAAAAGCTTTGGCTGATAGCTGATAGCCGTTAGCTGTAGCTGGTGCGCCAAAACATATAGTTTACTTAATAAATAAAAAGCCCTGGATTTCCCAGGGCTTTTTATTTGTGAAACCTACATTACTCTTATTAGTACTAATCCGGAAATTGGGAAGCATCAATACGAGGGATGATGCGTAAGGCATTTTTATAGTAGATTTTTTTCAGAATATTATCAGGCAGATTCATACCATACATAGCCCAGAAGGCATGGTACTTTTTATGGTACGGAAAATACTCATCGTCTGTTTCCAGTACCCGGAAATAAGTTGCATATTCTTCCGGTACCCAGGAATCTTTTCCAAAAAGGATCCTATCCTGGTATTTTTCGAAAAACTTCTTTGCCATTTGTGGCTGCCTCCCTAATTCTGCTATTACAGCGCCGAATTCAACAGTTACATTCGGCAACCGGTCCAGCAGTTTACCAAGTTTCGCCAGATCATTTGCGTACCACCCAAAGTGTGCAGCGATAAATGTGGTCTTTGAATTTTTTTCAAACATCCTGTGCTGTTCTTCGATTAGCTGTTCGAAAGGAACCGGATTATCCGCACCCCTTTTCCTGCCCGGGTGAGTTACAATTTCCATCCAGCGTTCATTTTTCTCATCCACCGGGTCCCAGAAAGATTTTGGGTCCGCCGTATGAATGAGCACTGGTAATTTTAATTCTCCACATTTCTTCCAGAGAGCATCTAACCTACTATCGTCTACCATTACACGTTTTCCTTGTTTGTCATTAACACTGAATCCAAGGCTCTTAAAAATTTTCAATCCGTTTGCACCATTTTTTACATCTTCTTCTAATTGCTTCACTGCTTTTTCAGTCCACCCGGTTTCGCCGATACCACCAAAATCAATATTTGCAAAAATTATAAAACGTTTTGGGTAATGAGATTTAATATTCAGAACAGACTTTTTTAACCCATCGCCGTTTTGTCCGCTGAGATTTACCATCACCTTCATATTCATATCATCCATGTCTTTCACCAATTTTGAGAGATCCTGAGACTGCATGCTTTGGTGATTGTGAACATCTATGAACGGAAATTTTGCGCGGTTTACTTTATGCTGGGGAACAACAAGCGTGGACACAGGATTGTATTTTTCAAAATCCATTTTATCTTTGGATTGAGCGCTGACAAAGACAACAGAAGAAATCGCAAAACAGGAGAAGATTATTTTAAGCATTCGTTTTTTTTATGGTGATGTGCAACGGGTTATAAAAGGCAATTTATAATAAAACGATCATTAGACTTGAAAAGGATTTTACAGATAAGCACAGAGGTTAGTATGGCGGTAAAAAATAAGCACCAGATAGTTTTATCTCCTGGAATTTCGAATGTTTAACAGCGTCATTCATAATACTCGTTATTGAGTCAATGCAGGATTAACCTGTATTTGTCCGCATATTTATTGATCCAGGCGTACAGTCGGTAAACATCTTCCACGTTAAATAGTCGCGTGCCAGTATTCATCGTGGCTGCTGTTCCGCAAGCTACTCCAAAGCGGACCATTTCCCTGTATGATTTTCCCTGCGATAACATCCATGCCATTCCAGCAACCATGCTATCTCCTGCTCCTACTGTAGTAAGTTTTTTTACTGTTGGTGCCGGCACATGTTCATAACCGTCTTTTGTCACAAATAAAGCACCCGACGCGCCGAGCGATACAACTATGATCTCACATTCTCCTTTCGATATTATTTCCATGGCGGCATCGTCAACTTCATCGAGTTCTAGTTTTTCTTTGCCGACCATTTTACATAATTCATGTAAATTTGGCTTTAACAGAAACACACCCTGTTTGGCCGCGGAAAGTAAAGGTGCCCCGGAGGTATCCACGATATATTTCGCCTGGTGCTTATTTGCGACAACAGCTATCTGGGCATAGAAGTCTTGAGGTAAGCCCGGTGGCAAACTTCCGCTGGCAACAATTATGGAGGGAAACACAGGAAGAGCATTAAGAAGGTTGATCACATCCTGTGCTATTTGTTCGTTCGAATCAACGCCAGGCATAACAAAGCGGAATTGCGAATTAGTGCTGGTTTCTGTTACTACTACGTTTTCCCTTGTTTCGCCAGGGATTTGAACTGTTTTAAAAGAAATATGCTCATCCTGCAAGCAATTTTCGAGAATTTTTCCATTGTTACCACCATTAGGGAAAACAGCCAGTGTTTCGCCTCCAAGCTTACTGATAGCCTTACTTACATTAATTCCTCCCCCGCCCGCTTCTACCATCATTTCGGTACAACGTAATTTCTTCTCGGGGGTCAGTTTATCTATCGTCGTACTTTTATCAACAGCCGGATTCATCGTTAATGTAACGATCATAAGTAACCAGTTTAAATTTTATCAAATTTTATTTCTTCAAGTATTGATTTCATCCTTTCTATGAGGGTATTATAGTCGGTATAGCCGTTTGCAATAAGGTAAAACTTCGAATCTTTTAGCTGTAGCAACAGGCAAGGATAACCGTTAACCTTTAATTTTTTCACCGTTTCAAAATCGGAAATTGCTTCTTTTTTATATTTTTCGTTCCGCATCTTTTCATAAAAACCTTGTGCCGGTATCTTGTATTTCAAAAGTAAGTGGCGATACGCCTCATCATCGCAAAGGTCTCTTCCTTCTGCAAAGAGTGCATACTGCATATCCGTTGCAAAGTCTATTTGTTTTTCGGGGTGATATTCTTTAAAAACAGTCAAGGCAATGGCTGGCTTTTCCGATGATGGGTACCAATCGCTTTCCTGGGGGTTTTTGATATGCCAGAGGTAATCGTCCCCAAACGATACATCCGTTGCATTCTCCACTTCCTTATAGGTTTTTAAAAGGTATTCTGCCATTGTGCTTATAGGTGTAGGTTTTCTCGGCAGTATCATGCCACCTGGCAACACTTCAAAATGAAACTGCTCCCCGAGTGCCGAACTCAATGCTTTTACTACCGGGCTGAATCCGAAACACCAACTGCAGTAGGCATCAAAACAATAAATTATGGCAGGTTGCATAGATTAAAAAGTAATGAAGTTCAAAGAAATCCTACTGCTTTATTTGATTTAAAGTTTATTAATGGACTGCATGAAAGATCAAAAATAAACGATCTGGAAAGTTTAGGGGAATATATCGAAATAAATAAAGATATAACGAGTACATTTTGCATCCCACAGAATTAACAACTAATGTTTTCGTCAAAAAGACTGATCAGCCAATTAATGGACGGTAGCAACTGAAAATCTTATCTCTTAATCAATTCCCGCCAGGTAGCAGGAAGTTTATCTTCAAGGGCGCTGAAGCGTAAGCCAAGAGTGAGCATAAAAGAACTTTCTTCTGATAATACGCCGATAGAAGAAACAGGGGTAAAGGAATTTGTGTACCGGAGCGACCCGGCTACAAAATAATTATCGCCATTATACCCAACAGAGCCAGACATACGCAGACTGGTTTGCCAGTGCATTCCGCTTTTGTTTTCTTTGGCGGTGCTTGAATGATGATAACCGAACCCTGTGCCTATGAATAATCCGCCAGTGGCAAAATATTTGCCTTCCTCAAACACTTTCGTGTACACATAACCGGGCCGAAGATCAAGATTTACGATGGTTAATGAATTCAGCCCGGCCATATTACTAAATAAGGCGAGGTAGTTATCTTCTGCAGGGATAATAGGAAGTCCATTGCCAGTTCCGCGTATGAGCATTGGATTTATTTCGAACATAAAACCGCCCGCCGAGCGGCGTTGGTGTCGAGAAAAATCCCTGATGGCAGCAAGTGATAGCCGTCTGTAGTTGGGATGCAACAACCAATATGGACTCAGCTTAAAAAGATTGATGGACGTGCGGGCGTTCAATGTGTTTTTGTCCTTAAGCGCAGCGACATTGCTGTAGAAGCCGATTTTCCCCCCAAAATTAATCACGCCGTTATAAGTATTAACCGCGATTGATAGAGAACGGTTATCCGTTCTGCTCTGCAAGCTTTGGGAAATAGAAAGATTCAAAAACTTATAGGAGAGGTTCACCCCCAGGTTAAGACCTGTATTAAAAGGAAAACTTACAGATGGCGGCGCAAGCGTATTATCAGGGCTAATTTCCAGGCCTGCTCCTGTTCTTTCGAGAGAAAGTTTTACAACATAGGGTAATTTAAACTCAGAAATATATGCAGGGTCCGGGGTTGCCTGGCACTGAGAAAAAAGGCTGATTAACATGGATGTTACTATTAGACCCACTGCTTTGATCATAGCTGCTACGGTGTAATTCTTTAATTAAGCTTGGTACTTTCTAATTAGATGTAATAGGTCCTTAAAAGGCTGCCATACTTAAAATTAAGCATGACAAAACAATTTAAATTGTTCAATATAATGGTTGATATATTCCTCCTTTCGCTTTAACCGGTATTGCATGATAAAACGCGGGTGAGAGAGCGGAACGATGGTATTAAACAAATTCAGCTCATTATTTAACCTGGTCAGGTAAAGAAAGTTCTTTGCTTCACCCAGGCAAAAGGCAACCTTGCGATGAATGCCAAAATTCGATTGGCGTTCCATACAGTCAACTACAAAATCTCTTATGGTACTTTGAAGCCGGGCATCATCATAATAGTTTAGGTTCTTATTAGACTTTGTAAACCCCAGTGGACTTATGGACGTGAAATAAAAATTTTTGTAAAAAGCCTCCGGACCACCGTATGCCCGAATCATATCGTAAATGAATACGGAAGACAGTTCCTGTTTTTTCGCCCAGGGATTAGGGATGCCGGCATCGGTTTGCAGGCGGATCGGGTCTGTAAAAGGGATGCCTGTTATCCCTCCACCGAAACGACCTGGATTAATACCAATAATCATCCAACGCTTGTCGGCATCAGCATAGAACTTCTCGTAAAAAGCAGTGCTGAACCGTAAAGCTGTTTCGTCTTTAAAAGGGTTCATCACATTTATGCCTTCCGGCATTTTTACCCCCAGGTCAAGTGTAGTTATAAAGCTGACTACTTTTTGTGCAAAGTTCATTCTCAAAAGTAAGAAACAAGACGAATATCACGCCGGCGTTCCTGAATGTTATTGGCAACGGGCCGCTAGTTTATGAAATTATAACATATTGACCAAGGGAGCCCTGTAAGCGGGTTCACCGGCAATTATCAATCCTTGTATGTAGCAATAACTTTTTTCCAGCTTTTATTTTTCATGTAATCAAAAAGCAACCAGTTAGCGAGCAAAGACAACACAAAGCTAATGATCAC
>JBBPYM010000408.1:0-7226 GCA_038199905.1 Chitinophagales bacterium
AGTTCTGCTACCGGTTCTACTGTTGCAGTAACGGGCACCGGCAAGTTTGTTGTAGATGCGGCTGAATGGGGCGATAAAAAAAGAGATGCTATTTATTTAAATTATCAAATGGTATCGGGAACCAATACTCTTTCTGCAACTGATACCCTGGTTGTGAGGGACAGGGCTGTTAAATTGCAATTGTTTACCCCTGTTGTTTTCTAGCAGTGCAGGTTTACTTTAAAAAAATCATTCATGTATAAATTTGGAATAACTATGTTCAGTAATAATTTTCATCGTAGACTATCTTCGGGTAATCATACTCGTTATTTTTTCGCGTTAGTGTTCTTAATGTTGGCAATGGTTGACGCCGGTGCGCAGAAAAACAAAGCTCGTATCAAACTTGGAGCTTACTATTTTGCAGGCTGGTCTGGCAAGAGTTCGATGGATGATGGGCAGCCCGGGCATGAATGGGCCAAAGGTATGCCGACGCATGTTTCGAAGAAACTGACGACTGAGTTCTCGGGTCGCATGCCGGTTTGGGGTTGGCGCGACGATGCGCCGGGAATCATGGAAAAACAGATAGACCTGGCTTCAGGACATGGTATTTCTTACTTCGCGTTTTGCTGGTATTGGAAAGATAATAAAGGGCCCATTAACGTTCCCGCAATCGAAAGCGATCCCAAGCATAACGCGATGAAGCAGTTCATTGGCGCTAAAAACAATAAGAAAATGGAGTTTTGCCTGCTGGTAGCCAACCATGCCGGCTCGGAGATTCTCGGTGAGGCAGCCTGGCGCCAGGCCGCCGACTACTGGATAACGTTGTTTAAAAATCCCCGGTATCTTCGGCAGGAAGGGAAACCGCTGATCATTATTTTTTCACCTAAAGATGTAAACCTTGCCGGACTGGCTTATCTCCAGGAAGCAGCCCGTAAAGCCGGCTTCCCTGGGGTGGCTGTTACCTGCTGCAGCAACGGCAAACCGGAAGATGGCTTCGCTTTGAAAACCCATTATGGCATACATGGCGGATATGGCAAACCGTCAGAGGAGCACGATTTCCAGGAGATAGTGGACGATTGCTTAAAAACCTGGAAGGGTAGTCCTCAACAACCCTATATTCCTTTGTTAACAGTTGGCTGGGACAGGCGTCCCTGGGAGGCTCCGGATGGGTTGGGAAAAGATGGCGCACTGGTATCCTGGTATTTTACTGGCCGAACGCCACAGAAGTTGAAAAACTTTATGGAAAAGCTGGTGGAATGGATGAATGATCACCCCGATCAAATAACAAAAGACCGGTTAGCGCTGCTATGTGCATGGAATGAAATGGGTGAAGGAAGCTGGGTGGTGCCGTGCAAGGAAGACCCGGACGGAGCATATCTGAAAGCTATCAAAAAAGTAGTGTACGCAAGAAGTAAATAGCTTTCAGCCATCAGCCATCAGCTATCAGCCGAGGTTGCGTGGATAAAACATGAAAGTACAGACTGTTTGTGATTTTAATATCAGCCATTAACCGCATAAGTACATGAATTCTTAATATACTTTCACCCAAACCTCTCGCTTATTTGATAGTTGTTGTTGAACAACTTTACCGATAGATTTGTAGTTTCATAAATTCTGGGCCTGCCATTAGCATATAAGAGAGCAATCTAAAACACCCGCCAATGACACTTACTCAACCCAGCAACATTGGTACAAAACAGAAGGCGCTGTCGATCAATCTCGATCCACATATATATGGTTCATTTGCTGAAATTGGTGCGGGTCAGGATGTTGCAGCAAATTTTTTCAAGGCAGGAGCTTCGTCTGGCACCATTGCAAAAACCATGTCTGCTTATGATATGCTGTTTTCAGATGCTATCTATGGCGCGGAACAAAACCACCGTTATGTAACTGAACGGAGGCTCATATCGATGCTTAACAGGGAATATGGTTTGCTGATTGAACGCCTGGCTGAGCAACGCAGTTCAACAACTACTTTCTTTGCTTTCTCCGATACTGTATCAGCCCTCAATTATCATAAAACCAATGTTGGTCACGGTTGGATGGGCGTGCGCTTTCAGCTCACTCCCGGCGGAGATTTCAATGATGTGGTGATGCATGTAAAATTATTAGATACCGACAATAACCTTCAGCAGCAGGCTGTTGGCATTTTAGGAGTGAACCTCATTTATGCATGTTTTAACTACCACGAGAATCCAGTGTTGTTTTTGTTATCGCTGATGGACGATCTGTCAAAAGACAGGTTCCAGGTGGATATGATACGGTTTGAAGGGCCGGGTTTTAAACATGTTGATAACAGGCTCATGAGCCTTCAACTGGTTGAGAAAGGTTTTTCAGACGCGGCGGTATTTGGACCAGATGGAAAGAACCTGCAGCCTTCGGAAGTGTTATACAAAAAACATATTGTAGTAGTGCGCGGGCGTTTTCGCCCGGTGATCAATGTACACCTGGACATGCTGCACACTGGCGTGAAACAGTTCCTGGAGGAGCCGGATGTTGAAAAATCCAAAGTGGTGGTGTTAACAGAACTTACCCTGCAGTCTTTAAAAGAAAGAAACGCCGACCTCACTGCTGAAATTGATAAAAAAGATTTCCTCGACCGGGTTGATATCTTATGTTCATTGGGTCATACGGTAATGATCTCCAATTTTCACGAGTATTATAAACTTGTTGCTTACCTGTCTACCATTACCAAGCTCAAAATGGGGGTGATATTAGGATATCCAAACCTGGAGTACATCTTTTCCGAGGAACATTATACTAAACTCCCAGGAGGCATCCTGGAATCCTTTGCCGCACTCTTCAGCCGCAAAGTGAAATTGTTTATTTATCCAACACTCCGCGACGGCAAGATCCAGAATTGCGAGCGGTTTCAGCTACCTCCGCACCTCATAGACCTTTATCGTTACCTCATCGCCAACGATAAAATTGAAGACATCCTGGATTACAACAGGAATAATCTAAATGTGCAAACAGACACGGTATTACAACTCATAAAACAGAACGCCCCTAACTGGGAGGAATATGTGCCGCCAGAGGTAGCGACTTTTATAAAGGATCGTGGACTTTTCGGCTTTACGGGAACAGTCCTGATACCAGGCATCACGGAATTATAATTGCAATTAATTCTTAAACATTATTTTGACAAAGCAAACCGTAAATAAAACCACCAGAAAACTATTGGGTGCAGGCTTAATATTCGCAGGTATTAGTCATCTCACCTTTGCAAGAAAAGCATTTAAGGCACAGGTTCCTGACTGGTTGCCATTGAAGAAGGATGATACGGTTGTTTATTCAAGATCGTGGAAATAACATTGGGCACCGCATTGGTTGTTACTATCAAAAAGAATGAGGGAACGGTAGGTAAAATAGCCGCGGCTTTCTTTACTGCCGTGTTCCAAGGAAATATTTCTCAATACCTGAATAGAAGATCTGCGTTTGTTTTAGAAACAGATGAAAAAAGATTTTTACGCCTGTTTTTTCAGCCGTTGCTGGTTTACTGGGCCTTGAAAAGTACTTCAACTAAGAAATAGGTGGATCTCAGCGAGTTGATTCAACAATAAAAGGGCTGACGCAATGGCCAGCCCATATTACTTTTAACATTACGCACCCAGTGCACGCTTTGCGTAGGCCAGGCATTTCTGTGTTTCCTTCACTGCATCCGAGCCGGCGGGGATCGCATACTCTAATTCAATAGATGCGGGAATCTTATATTTTTTTTCCTTCAGCAAAGTAAGAATCTCTTTTAGAGGTGTATCACCCTCTCCCCATGGCATGTTTGTATTTCCGTTTGCTTTCGTTTTCCGATCCTTGATATGCATACTTGTTATCCGGTCGTGTTTTTCTTCAATTAAAGCCAACAAAGTTTCTTTGGTGTTGTTGCCGCCGGCAGCAATGTAATGTCCGCAATCGAGGTTCATTGAATTATAGGGTGACTGGCTCAAAGCGGTGTCCCAGGCAGTATCTGTAGCCTGTGTATGGGTGTGATAACCGATGTACACTTTATGTTTAGCGGCAAGGTCACCCAGGCGTTTAGACTGGGCAGGATTTGTGGGCAGTTCAATAGTCACGGATCTTGCACCGAGCGCTTTGGCGGCTTTTAGCGCATATTCAACTTCTGCATCTGTATTGTTGGCGCCGAGGGCATTTGGTTTAAACGCATAAATGTCAACACCGGCTTTGTTGTACATTTTTTTGATCTCTTTAAACTTGTCCATCGATACGGTGGCGCGCCAGTCAGCTACTTGCTTTGAATAAGTAGCCATTTGGGCCTTTTGCTCGTCCGTTAGCTGGCGGGACTGCCCTGCTGCGGGTGCACGTAATTTTACCGTACTAACGGGTTTGCCTGCATATTCTTCCACTTGGTCGCCCATCAGTTCGATAGCACTAATACCACTGTCTGTTATGTACTTAAGCAGTTGCTCCGCGTTTCCGGGCATACTGCGGTAGGAGTATGTTATCACCCCAATCTGAACACCAAAGAATTTAGAATTTGGTTTCTCAACAAAAAAATCCTTTGACCAGGATGTGGAACCTGTCATTAACAAACCTAAGGAAGCCATTGATCCTTTTACCAGGAAGTCGCGACGGGATTGATTTGGCACTTTATTATTCAGTACAGTCATATAGCAGCTTTTTATAAAAATTTTGTTGTTAAATGTACGCCATCGAAGTAAGCAGAAAAAATTATAATACCATAACAGTCTTGAACGAAGGTGGTGGGCCTGGCAAAAAGTAACAAGGGAGGATTTTGAACATCAGCGTAACTTATTATGTTATCATAATTAACTTCAATGGGGACGGCTGAGCGCTTGCTTCATTGTTGAGATGCTTTATGCAAAGATTTTTTTTAACCACCAGGCGCACAAAGAAGGCACTAGGGGCACAAGGAGAGCATGAACAGTTATAAATAGTTTCTCGTTCAGAGAGGTGTTTCTAAACATAATCAAACGGTCTTAGTGTACTTAGTGTATTCATTGTGCCCCTTGTGGTTAATAAAAAGATAATCACTCAACCTGCTTAGTTATTGAGAGGCTTTATGCAAAGATTTTTTTTAACCACCAGGCGCACAATATTTATTTATCGTTATTAAAAGCAATATAATATGAATCAAGAAAAAGCAATACTTGCAGGAGGATGTTTCTGGGGAGTAGAAGAACTCATTCGTGACCTTCCTGGTGTAATTTCAACAGTGGTAGGATACACCGGGGGCGATGTGCCCAACGCTACTTATCGCAACCATGGTACGCACGCGGAAGGCATCGAAGTTGTATTTGACCCCGAACAGTTATCATATCGTAAACTGCTGGAATTCTTCTTCCAGATACATGATCCCACAACAAAGAACCGGCAGGGCAACGATAGGGGAACTTCTTACCGTTCCGCAATATTTTACGCGGATGAAACGCAGAAGGCGACAGCCGAAACTTTAATTAGTGAAATGAGCACTTCCGGGAAGTGGCCAGGTACCATTGTTACAGAACTGGTACCAGTCGCTGATTTCTGGAGTGCCGAAGAAGAGCATCAAAATTATTTGCGCAAACATCCATTTGGTTATACCTGTCATTTTCTAAGACCAGACTGGAAACTGGCATGATTTGCTTGAGTTCCTTTGGAGTATATAGTCTCCATCCCTCCAACGAAAAACAAAAAGGGCAGGAATAGTAAAGACGGTTCCTATCACACGCCGTTTACTATTCCTGCCTTTTTTGTTTTTTTTAGTTGATCCCTTTAATACGTTTAAACTTCAAAGTGGTTTTATTATCTTTTGCCCTTATCATTGCAAGATGAATATTAACTTACAACTAAGGGTTAGCCTGATCGTTATAATGATAATAACAATGGTATCAGCAGGCAGTGCGCAAAACCGTAACGCAGCGGTAAGGGAAAGCATTGAATGGCTGGATGTATGGATGCCCAACACGAATGACCGGGGTCTCCCCAGGGTGCTGCTGATCGGCAACTCTATCACGCGGGGTTATTACCCTGAAGTTCAAAAACAACTGACCGGAAAAGCTTTTGTAGCCCGCCTTGCCACGTCAAAAAGTATTGGTGATCCGGGGCTGCTGCAAGAAATAGCATTGGTGATGAGTTATCACAAATTTGATATCATCCATTTCAATAACGGCCTTCATGGCTGGGGTTATACGGAGGAGGAATTTGGCAAGGCTTTCCCGGCGTTTATCAAAACGATCCGTAAAAAGTCAGGTGGTGCAAAACTAATATGGGCAACCATAACTTCTGTGCGCAACAAAGCGAATGTAAATTTATTGAGCGAAAAGACTGACAGAATAAAAGCCCGCAACAAGATAGCGCTCGACTACATCTCAAAACAAAAAGACATACAGATAAATGACCTCTGGGAGTTCACTGCAAATAACGCGGCTTTTTACCAGGGCGGCGATGGCACTCACCCAAATCCTGCAGGCTACCTCGCGATCGGTCAAGAAGTAGCCGCCGTATTATCTGCCGCGATAGAGAATAGCAGGTAAACAAATGGTGAGATTATCAATATCAAGGTGGTAAAGCTTTAATGCTGTAAAAATAACCGCAAAGAGGACGCAAAGAGAAAAAACTTCGCGCACCTTTGCGTTTCCTCTTTGCGTGCTTTGCGGTTATGAAAATCATTTAAAATTCCTCCCTCCATGAAAAATATTTGCCTGTTCATTTTCCCTAACCTGTGACCTCTTGTTTTGCGCAGGTGGAATAGTTTTTTCATCAGCTCTAGAAAGGGTCAGCAGCGGCAGGTTTTCGTTGTTGGATAAAGTAAGCTGCCGCAATAACTTAGAAAGATCGAAACAGCGTTTAACGATTACGTGAACAACCTCACCCTCGCGTTGCAGTTTGCCTTCAACCATAATCAGCCTGGATTGGAGAATCTCTTTGCGATAGCGGTCGAATAGTGCCGGGAAGATGACCAGGTTGGCAAAACCAGTTTCATCTTCGATGGTCATAAAACATACGCCGCCAGCTGTACCAGGCCTTTGTCGAACCAGTACGAGTCCGGCCACCTGCAGCGTTTGTCCGTCAGCAATAATAGCCAGGTCATTTGTTGACACTATGCGAAGCTGCTTTAATTTTTCCCTGACAAAACTTACCGGGTGTGCTTTTAATGATAAAGCGGTTGCAGCGTAATCATGAATCACGTGTTCGGAGTCTGTCATTTCTGGTAAAGAAACATTTTTGTCTGCAGGATCTTCCATTTGTTGCCCCGAAAAAAGTGCCACCGGCAGGTCTTTGTTAGACAG
>JBBPYM010000409.1:0-6496 GCA_038199905.1 Chitinophagales bacterium
GCTGATATTGTAACTCCGGCATCAACTGATATCCGAAAAGAGTTCCGCTCAAAGGTATATCCGAAAAATATTCTGTATTGTGCAGATAGCTCAGGCTATAGATACTTAATGAGAGCTTGTTGCTATCTTCTGCCTGAATTACCTGTTGCTGTTTAAATACAGGATAATTTACCTGGGCATTTGCTGAGCAGCAAAGGAGCGCGCCTGCCCCTAAAAGAAATGATCTCATAAAAGTGATTTGTATCTACTGGAATAATCTACAATATTACACTTCAATCTATAAAAAAAGCTTCCTCATTTCTGAAAAAGCTTTTTTTATAGATCATCTTAATTTATTTTAAACATCCAATTTGGCGTATTTAGCATGTGATTCAATAAACTGTCTGCGCGGAGGAACATCATCTCCCATTAGCATACTGAATACTTCATCGGCTTTAACCGCGTTCTCTATAGTTACCTGCTTCAGCGTGCGGGTGGCAGGATTCATGGTTGTTTCCCATAACTGCTCACTATTCATCTCTCCAAGACCTTTGTATCGTTGTATGGTTACCGAACTCTCATTACCTGCAGCTACTTTTTGTACCCACTCTTTCCTTTCTTCATCATCCCAGGCATAGATATGGTCTTTTCCTTTTTTAAGCTGGTACAAAGGAGGTTGAGCTATATAAACATATCCCTGCTCCACCAATTCTTTCATATACCTATAAACAAATGTCAATATCAGGGTAGCAATATGACTTCCATCTACGTCGGCATCCGTCATAATGATCAGTTTATGATAACGCAATTTGGATAAATCAAGTGCTTTAGGATCTTCAAGGGTTCCTATTTTTACTCCAAGAGCAGTAAACATGTTTCTGATCTCCTCATTGTCGTAGATTTTGTGTTCCATTGCTTTCTCTACATTCAATATTTTACCTCTCAATGGAAGTATGGCCTGGTAACTTCTGTCTCTACCCTGCTTGGCTGTTCCACCTGCCGAGTCTCCTTCCACAAGGAACAACTCACATCTGGCCGGATCTTTATCACTACAATCTGCCAGTTTCCCTGGTAATCCCCCGCCGGAAAGAACGCTTTTACGCTGAACCATTTCGCGGGCTTTTTTGGCCGCAGCTCTTGCCTGGGCAGCCAGGATTACTTTCTGAATAATAACCTTTGCCTCTTTTGGATTTTCTTCCAGGAAAGCAGTTAATACTTTACTTAAGGTAGAATCTACAATTCCCATCACCTCGTTATTACCCAATTTGGTTTTTGTTTGTCCTTCAAACTGTGGTTCAGGCACTTTTACAGAAATAATCGCAGTTAACCCTTCCCGGAAATCATCGCCTTCAATTTCTACTTTCGCTTTTTCAAACATGCCCTGTTTTTCTCCGTAGGATTTGAAGACTCTCGTAACAGAACGTCTGAAGCCGGATACGTGCGTACCGCCTTCGATTGTATTGATATTATTGACATAGCTAAAAAGGTGTTCCTGGTAGCCTGTGTTATAATTCATGGCTACCTCCACCGTTACATTATTCACAGCGTCAAACCCATCACAATAAATAACAATTGGGAGCAAAGGTTGTCTGCTTGCATTTTTATCTATTAACTCTACAAACTCAACGATACCACCTTCACTATGAAATGTTTTAGAATAAGCTTTTCCTTCTTCATTCTTTTCTCTCAGATCATCGAGAACGATAGTGATATTTTTATTCAGGAAAGAAAGCTCTCTCAAGCGATTTTCCAGTGTGTCCCGATTATATTCAGATACAATAAAAATGGAAAGGTCCGGCCAAAACTGGATGCTGGTGCCTGTAATTTCTGTATCGCCGATCACTCTTACCGGATACTGTGGAATACCCTTGGCATATTCCTGTTCAAATGTTTTACCATCCCTGTTTACAGTTACGTGAAATTTGCTGCTTAAAGCATTCACACAACTTACGCCCACCCCATGCAAACCACCACTCACCTTATAAGTATTCTTGTCGAATTTACCACCGGCGTGTAAAACTGTCATCACTACTTCAAGAGCACTTCTACCCTCTTTTTTCATAATTCCGGTTGGAATTCCACGACCGTTATCCCGAACGGTGATAGAGTTATCTTCATTGATAACTACCTCAATTCTATCACAAAACCCTGCAAGTGCCTCATCAATAGAGTTATCCACCACTTCATATACAAGATGATGAAAACCCTTATTACCAACGTCACCGATATACATCGCCGGACGCTTTCTAACCGCTTCGAGTCCTTCTAAAACCTGGATACTGTCTGCACCATAGTTTTCAAGATTTGGAGCTGTTAATTCTACTGTTTCTTCTGCCATAAATATTGAGATAAATGATAAATTTTAATCAAACGAAATAAGCTGCAAATTTACTTAAAAACAGGGTCAATTCCTAATTAAATTAAGGATGAAATATGCGAAAATAAATACTTGAGATATGCACCTGATGAAGGGGGACATGAACATCCAAAATTCAATTACGAGGTCATAAGATAATTGCAAAAATAATGAATATTCTGAGGTAAAAGATTGTTAGAGTTAAATGTATGCTTCCCTCTTCATTAGAAAATCAAAATAGTGTATCTTTGCGCCACTTAAAATGGAATCCGTTCAAAACATATTAGCCGTTGCATTAAATCACCCTGTAATGCATGAAGAGTTGGAACTAGTTCAGCATAGAAGCCAAACTATACCTGGTTCTGTTCAGTATGTCATAAACCGGTATCGTAAACAGCCCAATGCTGTCCTTGATGATGTAGGGATGATGGTGTATAATTTTGATGCTGACTCCAAGAAAGACTCTTCCCTGGAGTTAGTGTTTTGTATCTCCGGCAACAGGTATTGTAAAGAAAAGGATGAAGAGTGCAGTTTTTGCAAGCACACTCAATCCCATGATTGTGGCGAAGTTGTCGACACGATTGATGTGGCCTGTTTTAGATTTAATACCAATCACCTTGCACAATTTGTGAAAGGATTAAAAACAACTTCTTTTTCTGAAGATATCCTCAACTTTAATCATCCTTCTTCTTTTTCTAAAATAATGCCGCTTTGTTCCAGGACGCGCACTGTATTAGATGGATTGATGAACCATGACTATTCTGATAGCATGGAAAATATCTTCATCAATGCTCAAACCCAGATGCTCCTTCTTTATAGTATGGATTGTATGGCCGGAGAAGGAGAAGAAGTTTTCGAATGCAAATTTCTTGCAAATGAAGCTGATCGGGAAAAGATTGCTTTAGCGAGAGAAATATTGTTACGACATATCGGTGAACCATTGACCATTAAGGAGTTGAGCAGAAAAGCAGCCATTAATGAATGTTATCTTAAAAAAGGATTTAAAGAAATGTACGGCACGACCATCTTTGATTTTTTCCAAAGTCAGCGCATGGAACATGCAAAATATCTTTTGTACGAAAAAGGACTAACGGTTACAGATGTATCGGCCTCTTTAGGCTACTCTTCTATTTCGCATTTTAGTACGGCGTTTAAAAAGCATACCGGCTTAAAACCGTGTGAATTGCTTCTGCGATAATTAAAAATTTATTATCTCTTATTTATCTATCTTTTAGGGTAAATCTGCCTCCAGGTTTGTTCTGATTAAAAATTACAATATCATTAAGCAAGTAATTTTATTCATGAACTAATTAATTAAAAGCCATCTTTTAGATTGTTTATAAATCAATAAACCATGAAAACGATTTTAATCACTTTCCTTTTTTTATTGATTGGTAATGTGCTGATGGCACAAAATAGCATGATTGACTCATTATCTATTAACCTGACACCAAAGGCCAAATTATTATACGAAACAAATAAGGGATTGGTCTATGCTTTGCCCCAGGATAATATACCTTGTCTTGTATCAAGGGGGAATTCTAATATGCCTATTGCAAGCTCTGAAGTGCCTGGATACATATCTAATCCACTACTTAAGAAAGGTCAAGATCCGGTAAAAATTATCCCTTTAAAGAATTCTTCTTTCCCCTATCAGAAAAAATTAAATTTCCCAAAAACGCAAATTAGTCAACTCTTTCCGGATAAAAATAATCATTAACCCTTCCATTTCAACTCAGACCAATTTTAATTTTCCTGATTCCGATCACCTTTCCTGCCTTTTGACAAAAGCATGATAAAACTCTGATTTATTGAGGTCAAATTTGCAGCATTCGAAATGCCACAGAAATTTATTTACACCTTATTATCAGTAATAATATTTACGTTTTCCTACGGACAAACGAAATCCTCCGTTGGACAAATTAAATCAGATACTTCCTTTAATAAATTATTGGATCTTGATGAAGTGGTTGTTACCGGAACGAGGACTGAAAATAAGGTATCTAATTTACCACTGCCCATACAGGTTATTTCTGCAAAAACCATTGCAGAATCAGGTTCCCAAAAATTACTGGATATTTTGCAAATGCAATCCGGGTTAATGGTCGCTTCTAATCCTCTAGGAACAGCTTTACAGGGTTACCCTAATCCCTTTGGAGATGGGATTCAAATGCAGGGATTAGATCCTTCCTATACGCTGATCCTAATTGACGGCGAGCCACTGACCGGAAGAAATGCCGGCATTATTAACCTGGGCAGAGTAGCAGTTGGAAACATTAAACAAATAGAAATTTTAAGAGGACCGGCCACCAGTCTTTATGGTTCAGATGCCCTTGCTGGTGTCATCAATATTATTACCCTGGATCCGGTAAAAAACAATGCCGAATTCCAGACTCATTACGCAACTAATAACACCCTTGGTCTGACAGGTTCTGCAAATCTAAAATTTGATAAATCGGCCTTACAACTTTTTGCAAAAAGATATAGCAGCGATGGGTTCGATTTTGATAAAAATATTTATGGTCAAACAGTAGATCCGTTTGTGGACTACTCCCTGCATGCAAAGTATTTCTATGATCTCAACGATAAAAGTGACTTGCTGGTTTCTGCCCGGTATTCTACTAATAAGCAAAATAATAATTACCTGATTTATCCAAATGATTTGCCAAAGGCCGTGGGAGGAAACACTATAGAAACAGATAAAAGTGCCTATGTCAGATATACGCATCTGTTGAATGCAAAGATGAATTACACCTCATCAGTATATGCTACTACCTATGATAATAATGCGAAGGTTTATGAACAAAAAACAAACAATCTTTTTGATCATATCCAACTTAACCAATTTCTGTTAAGGCCAGAATTGCAGGTTAATATTGGTGAAAATCCTGCTTCTCTTTTAGTAACTGGTGTAGGATATAATATTGAAACCATTAACTCATCCCGATATTCACAGCCAGAACGCATGAACTCCTGGTATATTTTTGGCCAGAAGCAGTTTCAATTCAAAAAGAAAACAAATGTTATAATCGGTGCGCGCTATGATAAAAACGAATTATACCCTGCACAGCTAAGTCCCAAAGTCGCGATTGCACATAAGGTCACGCCTGAATTTATTGTAAAAGCAAGTATCGGATCCGGGTTTAAAGCACCCGATTTCAGGCAGCAGTTTTTAAACTTTGACAATAGTATGGTGAGTTACACCATCATAGGTGCGCGGGAATTAAGCAATATTTTGCAGAAATTAAAAGCCAATGGCCAGTTTGACCCTACTGTAGATATTGAACCCTATCTAAAAAGTAAAGAGCTAGTCCCCGAAAAATCTGTTGGAATTAATGTCGGTTTCGATTATACTCATAAACAGAATACCGTTTTTAAAGTCAACTTCTTCCGAAACGATATCACTAACCTCATAGAGTCATTTTCCTTGCCTTTCAAGACAATTGATAACCAGGGTTTCTTCTCCTACATGAATGTAAATAAAGTATTTACCACCGGTGTGGAAACTAATTTCTCTCATCGGTTCAATAAAAGTTTTTCCTTTTTTGGAGGATACCAGTACCTGGTGGCCAAAGACAAGGAAGTGGTGAGAAAAATTAAGAACAAAGATATGTATCGCAGGGATCCGGTAACAAATGAAACAACACTTGTAACAAAAGATGAGTACAAAGGATTGTTTAACCGCAGCAAACATTCCGGTAATATCAGCCTTCGATATTACAATCAGCAACTTAACGGGTCTGCATTTGTAACAGCAAAATATCGCGGACGATTTGGATACAACGGAGGCGATTTTCAAAACGGAAACGCTATCCTGGATGATGATCGTGAATTCATTGCCGCTTTTACTTTGTTGAATGCTACCGTTTCAAAAAAAATAGGCAATAGCCTGGAAATACAGGGTGGAATTGAGAACATTCTTAATTATACCAACAAGCTTCAAATGCCCGGCCTGTTTGGAAGAAGCTTTTTTATAAATTGTAATCTTAAACTCGAAAATAAATAATAATGAAAACAATCAAACTAAGCCTCATGGCTTGTATAGCCCTAGTTGTGGGTTTTGCGTCCTGCAAAGACGACGTTAAACAACCGGATGACACTAAAATCGTTAAAACCGATTCTATGCGGGTAACGACAAACACAAAAACAGGATCACATACA
>JBBPYM010000410.1:0-15710 GCA_038199905.1 Chitinophagales bacterium
CAGGGTTGCACGCCGGCATCGCCTAAGAGTGTTAATGCATGAGAAACCATTTGCAGGAATAAACGGAAGTGGCAAGCATAACAACTGGAGCATGGCAACTGATACAGGTGTTAACCTGCTTGCTCCTGGCAAAACGCCGAAGACCAACTTGATGTTCCTTACCTTTTTCGTTAATACCATAAAGGCAGTACACGATTATGCAGAACTTTTAAGAGCTTCAATTGCATCTGCAGGTAATGATTTCAGGTTAGGTGCAAATGAAGCGCCGCCAGCGATAATTTCAGTTTTTATTGGTCAATATCTTACAAAAGTGCTGGATGATGTTCAGGCCCGGGTCGGTGATAAGTTTGACGAACAAGATGAGGCTATACTGAAACTTGATCTTCACAGAAGTATACCCGAGTTGTTACTGGATAACACAGACAGGAACAGGACTTCGCCTTTTGCATTTACCGGTAATAAGTTTGAGTTCCGTGCCGTTGGTTCCACCGCAAACTGTGCAAATCCAATGACCACGCTGAATACCATCATGGCCGAAACCCTGAAGAATTTTAAGAAAGATGTCGATGCTTTGATTGAGAAGGGTGATAAAAAGGAAATAGCTATCATACATGTGATCCGCGAGTATATTGTAAGCAGCAAGAAGGTATTGTTTGAAGGAGACGGTTATAGCGAAGAATGGGCGGTTGAAGCAGAAAAACGTGGACTGCCTAATGTGAAAACGACCCCCCTGGCACTGGATGCGATGTTAGCTGACAAAGCAAAAAAGTTATTTGAAAGCAACAATGTATATTCTCATTGTGAACTGGAAGCGCGTTATGAAATTGAACTGGAAAAATACATTAAGAAAGTTCAGATCGAGGCCCGCATGATGGGAGAACTTGCCACCAGTAATATTTTACCCGGAGCCATAAAGTACCAGAACACGCTTATAGAAAATATCAAGGGTCTGAAAGAAGTAGGCTTACCGGAATCAGCTTATGCTAACCAGAAACAAATACTTGAGAAAATAGCCGAGCATATAGGCCAGGTTAGCGATAAAGTTGAACAGATGATCGAGGCAAGGAAGACAGCAAACGCGATTGAAAATAGCCGCGACAGGGCAATAGCTTATTGCGATAATGTAAAAGGAGAGTTCTTTGATGTAATTCGTTATCATGTGGATAAGCTGGAATTACTGGTTGATGACAAAGAGTGGACATTGCCTAAGTACAGGGAAATGCTTTTTTTAAGATAGTAGGTTATGTTACCAAAAATCAACAAATAATCTTCCGGTAATATTAGTTTCATAAAATGCAACTCCCATTAGAACTGCAAGGCAGGGATAATGGGAGTTTTTTTTACGTTGTCATTTAGCTGTTAGAATGAGACTTGTTCTGGAGTTTAGCGGTGGCCCATTTTTGGGCAATTTCAGCTTGTTGTTTCATGGTAAGACTGGTATTGTTCAGTTCTACCGCATCGTCGGCTTTTCTAAGCGGGCTAATTTCCCTATTGGAGTCTATATAATCACGCATTGCCAGGTTATGGGTAACCTCTTCAATTGTAATGTTGGGATTTTTTTCATATAGCTCACGGAACCTTCTTTCTACCCTAACGGCGCTGTCGGCTGTCATAAAAATCTTTAGCTCGGCCTGGGGGAAAACAACCGTGCCGATATCTCTACCATCCATTACGAGGCCTTTCATATCTCCCATTTTTCTTTGCTGGGCAACTGCAAAATCTCTAACTTCTTTTATAGCTGCAACTTCACTTACTTTTTCAGCGACCACCATATCGCGGATCACGTATTCAACATTTTCATCGTTCAGGTACATTTCAGTTTGCTGGCTTTTTTCATTGAACCTGAAGTCCAGATTGATGCTTTCAAGTGCTTCTTCTACCAGCTTCCTTTTTGTCCAGTCTATATGATTTCGAAGAAAATACAGTGTAATGGCGCGATACATGGCGCCACTATCAATATATACATAGTTAAGAGACCTGGCTAGTTCTTTGGCCAAAGTACTCTTACCACAACTGCTCCAGCCATCAATGGTAATTATGATAGGCTTTTGTTTCATCGTTGTTAAAGTTGAAAGATGCCGGTCAGGCAGTGAATAATGTGTGATAACACCAGTTTAAGATATTCCGGGTAAATTAAATTTAAAACCCCGGCTTTTTACGTTGCAAGAATACAAACAATATAGAAATAAAGTATGATATCAAAATAAAAAAAGCCACCCGATGTTACGAGTGGCTTTGTAATATTTAAAAATTAAAAGTTAATTATGCTTCTGCAGACTTCTCTGACTTTAAGGGAGAAGATTCTTTAAGGCTGAACTTAATTAACTGTGCTTCTTTATCAAGTTCTGCTATCAAAATATCACCGTTCTTAACGTTCATGTTAAGGATCTCTTCCGCCAGTGGATCTTCAAGATATTTCTGAATTGACCGATGCAGCGGTCTTGCTCCAAACTGCTGATCATAGCCCTTTTCAGCAATAAAATTTTTGGCCTCATCTGTCAATTCAAGACTAAAACCAAGTGTTACCAAACGTTTCATCACACCTTTCATCAAGATATCAATGATTTGGTGAATATGAGACTGTTCCAGGGAATTAAAGATAACAACATCATCAATCCGGTTCAGGAACTCTGGTGAAAACGTACGTTTCAACGCTTTTTCAATGACAGCCTTCGTATTTTCATCAGCGTTTAAAGTTCTGGAGGCGGTCGCGAAACCAACTCCTTCACCAAAATCTTTTAACTGGCGGGCACCGATATTAGAAGTCATTATTATTAGTGTGTTCTTAAAGTCGATTTTCCTGCCCAAACCGTCAGTCAGTTGTCCGTCGTCTAATACCTGTAACAATAAATTATAGATGTCTGGATGTGCTTTTTCTATTTCGTCAAGAAGTATAACAGAATACGGTTTGCGACGAACTTTCTCAGTAAGCTGACCACCTTCTTCGTACCCCACGTATCCTGGAGGGGCGCCAATTAAACGGCTGACAGTGAATTTCTCCATATACTCACTCATATCAATCCTTATGAGTGCATCTTCAGAGTCGAACATATACCTGGCCAGGGCTCGTGCCAGTTCTGTTTTACCAACACCTGTGGGTCCGAGAAATATGAAAGTACCTATTGGCTTTTTGGGGTCCTTTAAGCCTACCCGATTACGTTGGATGGCCTTCACTACTTTTTGAATCGCTTCATCCTGTCCAACCACCATTTCCTTCATATCAATGTTCATCTTGCGGAGCTTCTCTGTCTCGGCCTGAACCATCCTTTTTACAGGGATTCCCGTCATCATACTCACTACTTCAGCTATCGCCTCTTCATCAATCGGGTAGCGTTTGTGCTTACTGTCTTCCTCCCAGATATTTTTTGCTTTTTCAAGGTCTTCTGCAAGGCGTTTCTCAGTGTCTCTCAGCGAAGCGGCTTCTTCAAACTTCTGGCTCTTGACTACTTTGTTCTTCTCGTTCTTTATATCCTCAATCTGCTTTTCAAGGTCAAGGATTTCCTGGGGAACATTGATGTTTTTAAGGTGCACCCTGGCTCCTACTTCATCCAGCACATCGATCGCTTTATCTGGTAGTAATCTGTCGGTCATATAACGATCACTTAGTTTTACGCAAGCGTCGATTGCTTCCACAGAATAAGTTACATTATGGTAATCTTCATATTTACTCTGAATGTTAGTAAGTATCTGTATAGTTTCCTCAACTGTTGGCGGATCGATCATCACTTTTTGAAAGCGTCGATCAAGGGCGCCATCCTTTTCAATATACATCCGGTATTCATCCAGTGTGGATGCGCCTATGCACTGCAATTCGCCTCTTGCGAGCGCTGGTTTAAAAATATTTGAAGCATCCAGGGAGCCGCTTGCGCCACCGGCGCCGACGATTGTGTGAATTTCATCAATGAACAAAATCACGTCCCGGTTTTTCTCCAGTTCGTTCATGATAGCTTTCATCCTTTCTTCAAACTGGCCGCGGTATTTTGTACCGGCAACCAGGGCTGCCAGATCAAGAGAGATAACACGTTTGTCAAATAAAACACGTGATACTTTGCGTTGAACGATACGTAGGGCAAGGCCTTCAACGATGGCGGTTTTACCCACGCCGGGCTCACCAATCAGGATCGGGTTATTCTTTTTACGGCGTGAGAGGATCTGAGATACACGTTCGATCTCTTCTTCTCTACCTACAATCGGATCCAAGGCACCCGTTTCCGCCAGTCGGGTGATATCGCGGCCGAAGTTATCTAATACCGGGGTTTTGCTTTTTGCATTTCCCGCCGTTTTTGCTTTTTGCTGAGAAAACTTTTTCTCTTCGTCGAAGTCATCCTCATTTTCGTCAGCGTATTCGCTGCGAACGTCGTTGCTTTTAACAACGCCTAATTCGTTTCTAAAAAGATCGTAATCCACGTCGAATTGATTTAAGATTTGAGTTGCAATATTTTCTTTGTTCTTTAAAATTGAGAGCATCAAATGTTCCGTTTCAACAGTGGGACTCTTTAAAGCTTTTGCCTCAAGCACTGTTACACGGATTACCTTCTCTGCCTGTTTTGTCAGTGGCAAGCTGTTGATATTAGCTATATTCTTACCGGTTTTATCTTTGATGGCTAATTCTACTTCTTTTCGCAATTCATACAGATCCACGTTAAAGCTTTTTAGAATGCGAACGGCAGTATTATCGCCCTCTCTAATCAAACCCAGTAACAAATGCTCGGTACCAATGAAATCATTCCCAAGGCGTAATGCTTCCTCCCTGCTGAACGAAATAATCTCTTTTACCTGGGCTGAAAAATTGTTATCCATTTTATTTGATTGAGTTATACAATAATAACGAATATTTTTGATTAAAGTTTAAGGCCGGTTACCCCGCCAACCCGCTAATACAGATATACGTGATCAGTGCAGAAAAGTATTTAAAAGTGTTGAACGTTATAACTTGCGGTAAATTGTGAAGAACTATGCAGGTCAAAATTGATACCAAGGAGAAATTCCATGTCATTACCATTCATGAATCAGAACTGACTGCTAATATGACAGAGGAAATTCATATCAGTTTGTTAACACATTTAAAAAACCGGACGAAAAATGTAGTGCTCGATCTTAAAGACATTAAAAAGTTAGACGATGCTGCTGCAGAGACGCTTATTAACATTCAGCAGACGTTTTATGAACAGGGCGCTTCCTTTGTAATTTGCGAGCTGCAACCGGAGGTTCAGAAAATGCTTGATGGAATGGGGTTGTTGGAGGTAATGAACGAAGTACCTACAGAGATGGAAGCAATTGACATTATTCACATGGAAGAAATAGAAAGAGAGTTGCTGGAAGGTGACCTGGGGTGAGGTAAAAGATATGGGGTATGAGGTATGATTATATGTGGACATGGCTGATGAGTTCATTCTTTTTGACTGGTTAATTCATTTTAAACATGGATAAATATGCAATAATTGTTGCCGGAGGCTCAGGTACGAGGATGGGCACCAGCGTTCCGAAGCAATTTTTGCTATTGAAGGGAAAGCCGCTGTTGTGGTATTCGATAAAGGCATTTTTGGATGCTTTCAGCGATATACGGATCATCCTGGTGTTACCTGAGCAATACATAGAAAGTGGGCAAGTGTTTGTTAGGACGTTGCCTGGTTCCGAACAGATCACGATTACAGCAGGAGGCTCCACGCGCTTCCAGTCAGTTAAAAATGGGCTGGAACATGTGCCCAATCACGCATTGATATTTGTGCATGATGGAGTGAGGTGTTTGTTGACCACTACTTTAATACATCGGTGTTATGAGGCCGCACTTATCAATAAAAATGCTGTACCTGCTGTACCGGCTATTGATAGTCTGCGAGTTAAGACGTCAAGTGGCAGCCAGGTGATGGACCGTGCTACGGTGATGATAGTGCAAACGCCACAAACCTTCTTCAGCAGCAAGTTAAAAAAGGCATATTGCCAGGAGTACCAGGTTGCGTTTACTGATGATGCCAGCGTTATGGAACACGCAGGGGAAAGTATTCACCTGGTAGAAGGTGAGGACACGAATATTAAGTTAACCCGTAAGCTCGACCTGGTCATTGCCGAACAGCTACTCACGAATACAGATCTGAAAATTGCACAAAGAGAAACACCTGGAGCAACGGATGCCGGCAATTCGCCAGGTTCATTTTAACAGGTTAACAGGAAAGGGAAGGTTGTTTCTGTTTAGATGAAGATATTGAGAGATGGTAGCACCGAACTGCGCGTTAAAAAGAGCGATGCCAGTGATATCCGACCCCTCAAAACGAAGCGTTCTTTCTGAACCGGCATGATGCCTTATAATCGCATCTGTGATCGAATAAAATGATCCTGTCTCCTTGCCTTTTTTAGAGCTCCCCCCCATTAAAAGGTACACAAAATTCTTGTCCTGCAAAACCAGGTATGCGGCAGTTATCTCCCCGCATGGCAATTTAGCGAAGTAAGTTTTTGCCATGTCTTTTTTGAAACAGCTAGTTGCAGACTCCAAAAGACTTTCATATACTGCAGGAGAAATCTTGGGATACTTACTCTCATAGTGACTCCTGTAAAAATTGACAACTTCTGCAGGTTCACCACCCATAGATGTTTCAACTTCCTGTTGACCGGCTCTTCGCAACCGCCGCCGACAAGGCTTTTGATAACCCGCATATAATTCTTCGTATGATTTATTTAGGTTTAGGTGATAGTTAACCCTTGAGGATAGGTTAATTTGCAATGGCATCGAAATGTTAATTAACTTATTTGATTCGTTCAGATCGATGTTCCAGTATTTAAACTTTCGTGGTATGGCATTAAGAAAAGCAAGAACCATCTGCCCTGATACTTTCTTTCCAAATAATCCCAGTGCAGGGACAAAGTAGGGTTGATAAAGATAGTAGAAACCGAATTTCCTATTCCAGGTCAGGGGCATTACCGCCTCATAGTCATCGAGCACGAGTGCATCCCAGTTGTGGGCCATATTGTCGAGGTAATATGATCGCGCATAGATAAGACCGTTGTCTGAGAACTCTATGCAATTATCCCATTTTGACTTATCAATTTCATGAGACCTATAATAGCTTATCGTACCGGTTTTGATCATTATTATTTGGGCAAAGAGTGCTTTGAATGCTCAGCGCATATACTATAACGGTATATACCGGTTAATCTTCCTTAAATTAAAGTTTTGTATGTCAATACTGAAAGAAACAGTTTTCCAGAACCTTTGGTCGCCAAGGGTAGAACGGAAATAATCTTTGAATACCTTACTGTAAATTACAGGGATATAGATATTCACCGTTTCTTTTAATAGTGAAAGTTGCAGGCCGGCATCGAATAAAAATTTTGTTGTTTCGGCATTTTTGACCCAGGCATCTGCGGAACTGCCGATATCAACAAAAAACTTGACAGGCAATTTAAAAGGCAGTATCGATAAGGGGTTTATTTTATCGGGAACGTCTGCCGTGAAATTGCTGGCGGCCAGCCAATTGTCTGTTTTTCCGATCTTATTGTTTAGCAAGTCTGTTCTAACTTTGAAGCCGCCATCCCGGATCATTATCTGCTGACTTCCCCAATTTTCAAACTTGTTCCTTCCCACAAAAAAATCACTATATGTATAATCTTCATACCCATTCGCTCCCGTAAGATTGAGATGGTATCGATCGGTTTCAAACTGTTTGGAACTGGTTTTTGCACCAGTGTATAAAAATTTCCCGAGGAATACTCTTGCGTTAATTCCTCCCTTGCGGCTGGCGTAATTAAAATAATAGTTACCGGTAATGGTGGCACGCAAGAAGTTTTTATTTTGTTCGAGCTGTAATTCCCCTCGGTAGGGGTATAAAACACGCTGGTTGTGAACTACAAACTTTAATTGGTTAATATTGCTGTTTTCGGATACGATATTTACCTGGTTAGTTGTGTCTGCACCATTGACAACCTGCCTGAAATCGAGCTGGTCTTCTAATAGGAAAAACGATTTAAACTGGAGATAGCGGCTAATCTTTTTTAAAGGATCAGTCTTTTTAAATGTTACTCTCAGAAAAGGGGCGACCTTTTTGAACCCAGGAAATATTTTTTCATTGTCTTGCCGCCGGTATTCATTCATCGAAAATTTAGCTGCGCCAACGCCCACATCTACTTTATAAATACCTTTTTCAGGGTACCAGGTATAAGAAGCTCTGGCCATTCCCTGCAACTTTCTACTGTGTGTGGCATACATGGGCATTACTAAAAAGGAAAACCTGTTTAACGGCAGCTGGTAATTATGTATGAGGCTACCTAACATAAAACCATCATACAAGTTAAAGCCAGCCATCGGTGCAATCGAAATATATTTTTTGGAACGGGTATCTTTGAGATTAAAGAACGTTGTAAGTTGTATTGTTTTTTTGATGGGAGGTTCCAGGCTGCCCTTTTCATCAAGCTGTATAAACAGGTCGTCGAGGTTTCTGCCGCTGGCCGTTTCCATCACTTTTTTAAAATCCTCGGGGTAGGGATGTTTAAATTGCCACAACCTGTAATATTCGCGCATGCAGGAATCGAATAAATTTCTGCCCAGGAAAGATTCGAGTTTTTTCATCCACTCGCTAGCTTTGTAATAAGCGGTTAATGTGTAATTTAATTCAGTAAAGTTTTCTGAAGGGGTATTTATAGGTTGGTCCTTCTTTATGCTGGCCATCACTTCGGAGATAAGTTCTACCGATACCTGCGGTGATAATTTTAATGTCAAGTCTTTGGCATCGTTGCCCTCAATTGCATATTTTGCTTCATCGTCTCGCGCATCATAGTAAGTGTTCATACCTTCATCCATCCACGGATAATTGCGTTCGTTGGTAGCTATAATTCCATACAGCCAGTTATGACTTACTTCATGGGCAATAGCTTCTTTGAGGGAGGCGGCTGAGGCGGTCGGAGAGATGCTGGTGATTGTCGGGTATTCCATACCCCCGTCAAAACCCATTTTAGCTTCCACCACACTCACTGTATTATAAGGATACTCGCCTAACCAGAAACTTCTTGTATGCACCGCGTCTTTGATATATTTTAAACTTTGTTCCCAGGTTGTACCATTTGGCAGAAAGTAACTAAATGCATCTATCGTGCGACCGGAAGACAGGTTTATGGTATCGTAACCAACAACGAAACGCTTATCGGCAAACCACGCGAAATCATGCACCTTATCCTGGAGGTAACGCAGTGATTTTGTGGTGGCTGACGAGCGAGGAAATTCGTTTAATAGGTTGCCTGCAAGATTTTTTAAAGGTTTTTTATTAGCAGGCGAGGATGTTGTATTATTTGTAGTGGAAAGGGGATGTTTGGTCTTATTTTTTAACCATATAAGTTCGTCCTTGTTTTGTAATTCGCCTGTAGCAGCTATTACATAATTTTCGGGAACGTTTATCCGCACATCATAATTCCCGAATTCGCTGTAGAACTCTCCCTGGTCGAGGTAGGGCATAGGGTGCCAGCCTTTGCGATCATAAACGGCGGGCTTAGGGTACCATTGCGTCACCTGGTAAGATTGTTTTTCATGTCCTCCGCGCGAGAAATTATGAGGAAGCTGAACATGAAAGGGTGTTGTTATAATGAGTGATTGTTTTGGTGCGAGGGGTTCGGTCAGTATCAACTTTACTATGTCGATATGTTCAGGATGGTCTTCAACCCTGGCGGTTTTTCCGTTCACCTTAAAATCCAGGCGGTTGATAAATCCCTTTTGTTCCTTGGCTGAAAAATAAAAGTCCGTGCGGTCATTGGTCAGCAATTGTTCACTAAATGCAGTTTTATCATTTTTGTAAGCGTTGGGCCACAAATGAAACCAGATAAAGTGCAATGTGTCCGGAGAGTTATTGATGTATTCTATTTTTTCAAAACCTGTAAGACTATGCTCAGTATCATCCAGTGTTACCTCTATAATAAAATTTACCTGCTGCTGCCAGTAATTGTCTTGTGCCTGAACAGTTGCCCGGTATGAGGTAAAAGTTACCAGGTAAACGGAAACAATCCACAGCTTTTTTATAAAGGAAGAAAATGACATTTTTATTAATTTTCTAGTTGGACAGCCCTGATTTGCACCAATCCCACCTCTCTATTGCACCCATCTATTTCCCTTTACCAGACAATATGATCCGTAGGGTGTGAAACATAATTTTAATATCGAATGCAAGCGAAATATTTTCAATATAGATAAGATCATATCTAAATCTTTCCACCATTTCCTTTATATTTTCGGCATATCCAAATTGGACCATACCCCAGGAAGTGAGTCCGGGCTTAACTTTAAGGAGGTATTTGAAGTGGGGTGATTGTTTCATCATCTGGTCGAAATAATATTTCCTCTCGGGTCTTGGGCCCACGAGGCTCATCTCTCCTTTAAGAATATTATAAAGTTGAGGTAATTCATCGAGTCTCCATTTTCGCATTACCTTTCCCCACTTCGTTACTCTCGGATCATTGTTTGAGGAAAGCGATGGACCATTTTGTTCGGCATCATGGTACATGCTTCTGAACTTAAATATTTTAAAATGGATGCCTTTATACCCTACCCGTTCCTGTGAGTAAATAACAGAACCCGGAGACGACCTTTTTACCCTGAGCGCAAAATAGATAAAAAAGGGAAACAATAAAACAAGCAATACCAGTGAGGTTGTGATATCAATAAAGCGTTTGAGATTCTGCTGCCATTCGGGCATCAGGTCGGTTTTAAAATCAGCCAGCATTGGCGTTAACACGTTATTGGTTCTTATGAGGCCTGAAAGTATGTCCAACGTGTTGGGAATCATTTTTATTTCAACGTCTTTTTCGCTCAGGCGATAGATGATAGCTTCAATTTCATCTTTTTTAGAGTTCTCTAGAGCTACCACTACCAGGTTAATGTTGTGCTCAAAAATAACTTTTTCGAGATTGGAAAGATCCCCCAAATGTGCAACGGCTTCATTGCGGCATTTATTGTTATCGCAGACAATGCCGGTATAGCGATAGCCGACGGCGGCCAGTTGTTTATATGTTTCGTGGTACAGATTAATGGCGGTTTCACAATCCCCTGCCAATAGGGAGTTAAAAACTACGGTTCCGCTGTTTATTTGTGCTTTGGCAAGATTGAGCAAAATCAACCTCCCGGCAAAAGTGACTATAAAATGTATGGCCGCGAACCAGATAAATCCCCAGTAATAATAAGATATGGGCTGTTTGTACCCGGGGAAGATGAAAAAGAAAGAGATCAGTGAACAGCCAATAAGGCTCATTAAGACGGTAGTGGTTATTTCATCAAACCTCGACTTTTTATATAACGAGGTATAGCTACCAGTTAAAAAGTAGATCGTGATCCACACAAGTGGCATCAGGAAGAGAGCTCCAAAAAAACGGTTGCTTACTCCGTAGCTGTCTTTCATGTATTCCGGTTGGTGAATTAGCGTTTTGGGAACTTTGAACAACAATGTCCATGTAATTATTGCAGTGAATAAATCGCTGGCAACATACCATACAATATGAATTTTCTTACGGAGAGGCATTCGCCGGTTAAGCGTTTAAGGTAGAATTTTTTATCTTATTTAATATTTGGTGGGCCACGTCCATTGCCCTGTATCCATCAACCACAGATACTATGGTAGGTGTATTATTTTTGATCGCGTCCCGGAAAGTTTCGAGTTCCATCTTTATCGCATTAACTTCCGGAACAAGCGGATTAGCGATAGCGATGGTTTTTTTGCCGTGCTGGGTGTCTATGTCAAAAGAAAAAACATTTTCGTCCTCAGGGGTTTTTAGTTTTATTACTTCAGTTTTCTTATTAAGAAAGTCGATGCCTATATAAGCATCTTTTTGAAACACCCTGATCTTCCTCATTTTTTTCATGGATATCCTGCTCGAGGTAAGGTTGGCAACGCAGCCGTTATTAAATTCGATACGAACATTTGCTATGTCCGGCGTATCGGTCATAACAGCCACACCACTTGCGGAAATTGATTTTACTTCACTTTTTACGAGACTTAAGATAATATCGATGTCATGTATCATCAGGTCCAAGATGACACTTACCTCTGTTCCGCGAGGATTAAATTGAGCCAGGCGATGTACTTCGATGAACATTGGGTTAAGTTGTAGTCCTTTGGTGGCGAGGTATGCCGGGTTAAAGCGTTCCACATGTCCCACCTGGAACTTTATATTCATTTCTTTTGCCAACTGAACCAATTGCCTGGCTTCGGTCATGGTAGCAGCAAGCGGCTTCTCCACAAATACATGTTTACCCTTACGGATGGCAGCAGAACACAACATGTGATGTATATTGGTCGGGGCCACAATATCAACTGCATCACATTCATCCATGAGTAGATCTGCTTCCAGGAAGCGCTTTAAGCCATATTTCTCTTCAACCTCTTTTGCTATTTCCTCATTTGGATCGAAAAAACCTATGATTTCAATATCTCCGATCTCCTTCCAGTTATTTAGATGAAATTTTCCCAGATGGCCAACTCCAAAAACGCCCACTTTAAGCATAGAAAGAGATTAATTTTGCCAAAGATAGGGTGTTCAAGGTTGGGAGCCGATAGTTTGCAGAATTGGCTGTAAAGAGAGACGGGGAAATTTTATTGGCAATCGTTAAAGAAAGGAACCACGGTTGGTAAAAGTTGTGGCAGACATTATATTAACTTGCATACAGTATTAAAATTATTGCAATTATGCAGGTAGCACCAGAGATAATAAAGGATATTGCAGGTACCTTAGATATAGGGTTGAAAGTTTTCATCGATCTCGGCTCTCATGAAATTATAGAAATCCCGGACGAAGATGAGATTGATTATATGGACGCTGAACTGTGGCGTGAAAGTATCAATAAAGTCAGATTTAATCCAAAAAATTACAAAGAGATAAAAGGAATGAGTTCCAGGGATAGCTACGAGGTGATGCAAGACTTTATTGAAACCGTTAGTAGTAAACGGTTACAGGATAAGCTGCTGCAGGCGATTGAAGGACGTAAGCCTTTTGCCAATTTCAGTTTCCAGATTGACAATTCAGGAGAGTTCCGGGAGCTATGGTTTGCGTTTAAAAATCAGAGAATGATTGAATGGGTAACAGACCAGCTAAGCGATTAGTGTCTAGCTATCAGCTATCGGCTATCAGCTATCAGCTCTCGACCAAAGTTTTCGCCTTAAGACTTGGCGCAAACATCGTTTTCATAAAGTTTATCAAAAAGAGTTTATATTTTATCCGCAAACTAATTTGCATATCAGTTGATCATAAGGCATTCTTAGCTGATGGCTGATAGCTCATAGCCCATGCATCATTTAATGCTTAACATAACACAAGTTAAAATTCCGGAAACATATATGAAAAAGATAAAGGCAGTAATATTTGACCTTGATGGAACTATTGCTAATACATTGCCGCTGTGCATAGCCGCATTCAGGCAATCTGTTGAGCCGTTGATAAACCGGGCTGTTTCGGACGAAGAAATTGTAGCAACATTCGGCCCGTCTGAAGAAGGGACGATTATGGCGCTTGTGCCGGATCACTATGAAACTGGCATGGAAGAATACTTAATTCATTATGGTTTATTGCACAAAATGTGTCCTGATGTGTTGGATGGAATCAACGAGTTGCTATTTTTTCTTCGGAACAATGCTGTGAGGATAGCGATGGTAACAGGCAAAGGGAAACATAGCACGTCCATCTCTTTGAAACAGTTCGGTATTGAAGATTTTTTCGAGATAATAGAAACAGGGGCCAAGGATGGAGCCAGGAAGGCTGAAGGCATTCAAACTGTTTTAAACCATTGGCCAACCATTAGCAAAGATGAGGTTATTTATGTAGGCGATGCGCCGAGCGATATTGAAGCCAGCAGGAAAGCAGGAATTCCCGTGATTGCTGCGTGCTGGGCGGAGACAGCCGAACCACCAAAGCTGTTATCGCTCCATCCCGATAAGATTTTCTACCAGGTACAGGATTTTGCGGATTGGTTATTTGCCAGGATCTAGCGTACACCAGAAAGACAATTATATTGTAATGGAGCAGGAAATACATTTACAAATTCTTTTAGAAAATCTTACCAGGGGTTTTGATTTTGGGCTGCAGGAAGGAAGCAGAAGCAATTATAAAACGGTGCAGTTACAACGTTCTGGTGTGGGAGATCTATATTTCAAGGTTAAAGCCAGAGTGAGAAGTCTGACAGGCCTTCTCCGAACTTTATGGGGGCGTGGATACAAGGCACACCTGGTAAGCGCTTTATTTACATTGACATCGGTACTTATGCTGGCCAGGCGGACTCTACCTGGAGCCGCCGGTTAAAAATTTCGTTGGATACAATTACCTGGGCAATGATTGAAGAATTGTCTTTGAACGATGAACTAATGCTTCAATGCAAGGTTGAAGGAACAGCAAACGATGGCGGTCCTAATTGTGGTACTGTAAAACCTTTTCAGGGATGGCATTTGGTAAAAAAGTGAGTTGCTACTCTTATGTACAAATATTTGCACAGGCATGCAGCCCATGCGTTTCTCATCTCGCTTATCACACACAATGTTTTTACTAAAAAGGCAACATAGAATTTTACAGAAGTTAGGGGGCCTTGTTTTGAGATGAAAAACTAAGAACACAAATGGAAACCAACTGAAAAAACAACCTATATACAAGGAGTTTAAAGAGCTGGTGAAGATGAAGCCGGCGTTATCCGCAAACTGGTGTTGTACCAGAATGGTAAAGAGATAGAAGCTACTAAAGAGAACTAATGAACAGGCTTTTCTTTAGAAGCATAAAAAAATAACGCGAAGAGAAAGCATAGCTATGCGTTCTCTTCGCGTTGGGGTTGTTTTAAATCAATAGCTAACTTTCAGAACAGTACCGTCTTTGAAACTGGTTACGTACCAGTTATGTTCATCCGCTTGCTTTAAACCTGCGGGCTCGTTAAAACCGTCTGCAAGTAAGTAACGTGAAGTGCCGGTAGCCCAGAGCAATTTTCCGGTTTTTGCGCCAAAACCCATAGCTCCAAAAACGCCGTGTTCAAGTACCAGGCGGCCACGAGGACCACCATCGGCAATGTCAACCAGGCTTGTGAAGCCCTCCTGAAAAATGGATACTGCACCTGCGGGTGAAATTTTGTAAATGATCGATTTACCGGGAGGGAAGGGGAAACCCAGTAAGGTGGTCACCAGGAAATTCTGTCCATCGTAGATTATTCCCGTAGGAACACTTTCAACTTGTGGAGGTCCAATGGGAAGTGGATTCTTTACTCCCGGAACTTCTACCACCACAGATAACAATCCTGTTTTATCACGACGTATAATAGCGTTGGCTGCTGCATCTGCAATATAGATAGCATCGTCTGGTCCTTTTATTAAGTTGTAGGGATGCGTCATCTCTGTGTCGTTTTTAAATTTGTAGTTCAGTACAAATTTGCCAATGTCTTCCACAGCAAGTTTGGATGCACTCACCGCCGGGCCTCCCAGAATATAAGCAGACTCGCTAGCTTTGTACAATTTTCCATATGCGCCAAGGATATAAATGATACCATCCGATATCATAAGATGTGCCGGGCCTTCTAACTCGCCACCCTCGGTTTTATAGGATTCAAAATTAGTAAAAGCATCGTGCTTCTGTCCGTCCTGGGTTACTACTACAACTTTTCCATCATTAACGCCAGTACCACTTTCGGCGATCCATATTCTACCTTTTTTATCAACCTCAACTCCTATCGGTCCTGCAAGCCCGCTTACAACAGTGGATATCTTCAGCACTGGTTC
>JBBPYM010000411.1:0-4507 GCA_038199905.1 Chitinophagales bacterium
AATGATTCAAGTTACATGCCAGCTAAAAATTCTCTTGTTAAATTATACAAAATTAGAAGCGGCAATAATTGGAGGCTTTGTTGTTTCGACGATAATAATAGTAAAAGGTTCAATGAAGGAGTTCCGTAATAAATACAATTAACAAACATTAACAAATGTTGGGGTTTTTGAGGTTAGGGCCGCTTTGGTGTAAGGGCAATAGATTAAGGGATCAACTTACTATATAGGGGTCACCCTGTGAGATCTTCTCAATGTCTCACAGATTGTTCCATAATTTTGGTGACCTACTCTTTGGAGGAGATATGGTGACGATCATCTGTTTTTTTCATCGATCAGTTTGACGTCAGTGCTGCAAAGGCGGAATGAGATTTACTCAACCAAAATAACTGAAGCTTTACCCTGAAAAGTTAACTCGTAGCCTATATCTCCTCCTTGGAGGGAAAGTTTGAGCCGAAGGCCAAACGGGGGTGGGTTGCTGTTGGCCAATATTTAAGCATTACGGCTTCACCCCCTATCAGGAAGCCAATATTAAAACACAGGAAAAATGATTACTATAAAATGAAACCCGTCGTCAATGAAAAAACGCTGTTGAAACGCTTATCTGACTGATGGAGATAATAATCAAGCATCACCTGTGGCATTACATAAAATTTGCCAATTGAATAATCAGCCTGCAGAACAAATGTTGAAGATTGAAACTCCAGGCCACGGACATCGGTGATGTTAGAATTTGGGGGAAGGAGAGTATTACCGAAAGTAGAATTGCTGCTGAAAGAAGTATTAAAGCCAAAATTCTGCGTACCTGCAGAAAGAACCAATACTGGCCTTAACATTAAAGCATCATTTTTTAATAACAACTTATTAAAAGAGAAGCTGTGTCGCACAGAAAACAATGTAGTAAAATCCCTGACAGATTCGTCAAGTTTTATAACGATAACTTTTTTTCGACTCGACTTTCCACGTTTCAGATAAATATCAACCTCTTTTTCCTCAAACTCTGTTTTATTGCCCCAGCCGTAACTGAATGCAATTCCCGGTTCCAGCCACCATTTTTTAACAGTAAAGAACGCGTAAGCTTCGTTTTGAATGGGCGTAGTATAAAAAGAGAGATTTTCTTTAGTGTAAAAACGCGTATAACTTAATCCGGCTGCATACTGGTTTCCTTTGATAAAATGATAATTGGGAGTAACCGCATATTGGTAAACGCTCATCTTTTTGTTTTCATTTACCATGTAACTATTTAAACTGAGACCTAACCCTGACCTATGAAAATAACTTAGCTCCTGAGATAAAATCGCTTTATTTTTTACCTGGAAGTCGAGGTTAACATTGTCCTTAACACTGAAGAAGCCAGTACCCACTCCCAAACTAACATTAAAAAAACTCCTGGGTTTGATCATGGAATCAAGGTAAGCATCGAAATCTTTCATCAATGAGTCCATCAATGCAGTTGTATCGGCCCCTGCAAAAAGAGCATCCAGCCTGCTTTTTTGTGCATAGGAAGAACCCGAAGACACGATACCCGAAACTATGATGACCAGCGTAAGAAGACGATTCATGCAGTTTGTTAGGTGTTTATTTGTATACCAATAAACGTAGCTTTTGAAAACTTGGCTGTCCGCCTGCTAAAGATAGTGTGAATATTAATTATTTACAATAAATTGCATACGCTGTTAACATGCTTTTATCAACCTTTCATTAACAGGAAAACACTGCCGCAAATGATGTTACACCAGCTCAATTACAGTGATCTCAGGTAAGATACCCACCCTGCCGGGGTAACCTATAAAACCATATCCCCTGTTCACATATAATTTTTGATTGCCGCTCTCGTATAAACCTGCCCATTGTTTGTACATCAGTTGCACCGGGCTCCATTTAAAGCCAGGGACCTCAATACCGAATTGCATACCATGGGTGTGTCCTGCAAGCATCAGGTCAACATCCGGGTACACTGGTCGAACTTGTGCATCCCAGTGGCTGGGATCGTGACTCATCAGTATCTTAAAAGGAATGTTCTCTGTGCCTGGGTAGGCCTGGTCCATCTTACCGTATTTGGGAAATCTTCCCTTATCGCCCCAGTTCTCAATACCCAGCAGCGCAATTTTTTCTCCGTTTTTTTCAAATACACGGTGCTCATTCATCAGCAGTTGCCACCCCAGTGAGGCGTGCACACCTTTCAAGCGTTGCAGGTTGGCAGCTTTAGCCTCCGCGCTGTCCCATTGAACATAGTCTCCATAATCATGGTTTCCCAGGGTGGAATAAACCCCCATCGGTGCTTTGAGCTTTTTGAACATTTCCATATAGGAGTCCATTTCTTCCGCACGGTCGTTTACCAGGTCGCCGGTGAACAAGATAAGATCCGCGTTTTCTTTTAGTATTTTCTGAATGCCTTTTTCAACTGCTTTGGTATCTGTGAAACTGCCGGAGTGTATGTCACTGATCTGGATAATCTTCAAACCCTTAAAAGCTGGTGGAAGGTTATCGTAGGCCAGTTTCACTCGTTTTACCTGGTAATTATATTTATTACTAAAGCCATAAATAAGCGTCCCGAAAAGCGATCCGCCCACCGCGAGCCCTAACCAGCTTATAAAAGTCGAGCGAGTTATGCCGTGACCCGCCTGCGAGATTTCTATAGACGGATTGCTGAAAAGCTTACCAATCATCCACATCATCGCCCTTCTTATGTCATCAATAAAAAAGAAAAGAGATGCTATCAGTTTGGCAAAAAACAGTCCGACCATTGTTGCAAACACATAACTCCGCAGAGACTTTGGCCAGTTGGTATAGTTCAGGTAAGGCAAAACTATCATTAATAAAAGTACGCTTGCCGACACTATCCAGTAAATGGAAATAATAGCTAGTCGAACCCGTGGTGATGCTGATTGAGTAAGCATTTTCACCACCTGGAAAACGTAAAAATCAAGCAGCACCATGATAACAACTAGAACCCAGACAAACCCGGTATTACGCATGTATATTTTTTTAGAGACAAGATTTTTAGAGAAGAATTAAAATGGTAGAAATTCGTCCAACTGAATCTTGATAGCTTCCAGTGTACCTTTTTCAATGACCAGGCCCTCATCATCAACCAATTTATGAACAACAGAAATGGGCAATTTATTAGGATGAACTACTACCTTAACATAATTCAGGATTCCGGTAAGGTGATCCATCCCCCTGATATTTCCAGCCCTGCCGGTTGAAATACCCACAAGCAGCGCTTTTTTCCCCCACCAAACTTTTTCTATGTCGGTGTTATCTATCAGCGACTTTAATACCCCGGGAATACTGCCATTATATTCAGGTGAGATAAAGATAAATTTTGTTGTTGGGATCAGAATGTTCTCCTCAAGCAGCTTAATCGACGCGTTTCGCTTGCTAACATCAAGATCAACCAACGAAACAATGGCGGCGTCCACCCCTTTGTTTGCCAGCATTTGTCGGTATTGCCCCGCGATCTTTATAGTATTGCTCCCGCTTCTGTTAGTTCCTGAAATAATGGTGTACATCCTGTTGTTGGTTACCGACAAAATAGATCGTCGGGTTTTATTCAGCCTGAAAAATGAACTTAAGATACAAATAACAATCATAAACCAGGAATGTTCCACAGTTTAGGCTGATGTGTTACTTTTGCAGAGTCCTGACCTTTTAGCGTTTAGCAAAAGTTAGTACCATAGTGGGCAAAACTAAATTTTGTCGTTATGCTGATTGAACACAACTTTACTGTTGGCAGGTACTAAAACCGTGTAACTCTAAAATGATTATGCCGGGTTTTATTACAGGATTTTGCAATATGTGAATGGTAGCTGCTCACTAAATAAACTAAAAAGCTCCGCAAAAAGCGGGAACAGGATTAAATATGGCAAGAATTATTGGAGTAGCAAATCAAAAAGGAGGAGTTGGTAAAACTACTACTGCCATTAACCTGGCGGCTAGTTTGGGAGTGCTTGAATATAAAACGCTTTTGGTAGATGCCGATCCGCAGGCGAACAGCACTACCGGTGTTGGTTTCGACCTTCACAATGTCACCCAGAGCCTGTACGACTGCATGGTTAACCAGACACCTCTCAGAGAAGTGATCCTGAAAACAGATACCCCTCACCTGGATATTGTGCCTTCCCATATCGATCTCGTGGGCGCTGAAATTGAAATGATCAATTATCCAAACCGCGAGGGAATATTAAAAGGTATTCTGGAACCTATCCTGGATGAATACGACTTTATCATAATTGATTGCTCCCCGTCACTCGGGCTAATCACCGTTAACGCACTCACCGCGGCGCATTCGGTATTAGTACCTGTTCAAACAGAATTCTTCGCGCTGGAAGGTTTGGGAAAATTATTGAATACCATTAAAATTGTTCAGAACCGTTTAAACCAGTCTTTACAAATTGAAGGTATCCTGATGACCATGTACGATGGACGCCTGCGCTTATGCAACCAGGTGGTTAGTGAAGTGAGAAGGCATTTTGATGAGATAGTTTTTGACACTATCATCCATCGC
>JBBPYM010000412.1:0-7670 GCA_038199905.1 Chitinophagales bacterium
TGACTAAAAAGGGTTTAAACTAAAAATATTTCACGTTTTAAAGCCCAACTAATCGGGGTGGACCCCGTTTTAATAAATTCGGTATTAGTCCCTTTTTGGTCACCCCCAGATGCTAATTTGATCATTTTTCCTACCCACCTACCGTCCCGCTGGGACGGAGCGCAGACGGTTTTTGTCAGGGCGGGGCTTACCCCCGCCCTGACTGCATACGAAAGGGTCAGTATAGTTATGGGAAACGTCGACAAAAATGCTACGTGTGCCTGTTGCGACAGGGCGAGGACATGCCTGCGTTTACTTCATTTGCACCATCACCCGGCGCAAATCGTGGAAACCGCCCTCAGCAATGAACTGCTGCCTGGTAGCTGTAAGCGCAAACGATCTACGCACGGAGAATTACTACCTCTTATTTCTATTTCTTCTTTCGCTTCAATCTCACACTCGCATTCTGCGTTAAACTGCTGGATAAATAAATCTCATGTCTTTTTTCACCATCATTAATTACCATCAGGGCGGTATTGGGAGGAAACTTTCCAAGATTTTCGGCAAACATGGAAACCTCGTTAACTTCTCTTGTAGGATCCAGTTTTATATAGATGTTCAAAGCCTGTGCGGTGATTTCCTGTTTAGTAATAATAGGTACTTTATTAAGGAAAACGCTGATACTATCCCCGTCAATATCCCCATTATCGTAAAAGCTAATACGCACAGAATCCGATTCTATTTCAATCTCTTTACTGATAATGGTTGTTCGTTTCTCAAAAGACTGTATCAGTTCTTTTATCGGAAGGTTCTCAACAGCTATCGTATCCTTATCAGCAGGAGTGGGATTAATAACCGGCTCATTGTTAATGACGATGTCATCCTGGCGTGGCTGCCATATCTTTCTCGCAATGCTGTTTTTAATTAAGCTATCCTGGCCATATTCGTTAGTATCTAAAGTATAGGTGACCCTCATCTCAGGACATGTATAGGAGTATTTAGGATCGGTAGCAAGCAAACCTATGATGGTTGTCTGAACCTTGGACGCGATGATGGTTCCATAAAAATCCATTATACAGTCCACCCCGTCTATCGTGGCAGATCTGAAATAGGTGAGTGGTACACGTTTGATGGTAAATTTCCGGGTTTTCTTATCGATCGTCCCGCGGATAAAATAACTTTTATAACCATCACGAAAATAGTAGCCAAAGATCCCTTCTATTTCGTCTCCCTTTTGTTTAATGATCAGCTCGGTGAGATAATTATTATTACCACTTATGTTATTGCCTGTTGTTACAGCGTCTGCCTTGCCATACCAGCTGCCGCTGATAGACTGCGCAGAAGAAACATAACTAAGTAATACAAATGCGGAAATTGCTGTTAATCTCATGGCGTGAATATAGTAGAAAAAATAATGTTTTACCGGCCCCTGAACTACTTTAAGTATCTTTTAATCTCTTTCTCAACATCACGCTTTTTGATGGTCTCACGTTTATCATGAACCTTCTTTCCCTTACCAAGGCCTATCTCTATTTTGGCAACATTCTTAGCATTGAAAAATATTTTTAACGGCACGATCGTATACCCTTTTTCCGTCATCTTAGTTTCCATTTTCTTTAACTCTCTTTTGGTAAGTAAAAGTTTACGCTCCTGCATTGGCTCGTGCTTTTGAGTGGTGCCAAATGAGTATTCGGAAATATGAAGACTTTTTACAAATAATTCTCCCTGGTGGAAGATGCAGTAACTATCATTAAAGCTCACCTTTCCGGAACGTATAGCCTTCACCTCCGTGCCTACCAGCACCATTCCGGCTGTATAAGTATCTTCTATAAAAAAATCATGAAACGCTGACCGGTTCCTGATCTCTATTTTTGTTTTATCTGTCATGATTTTTAAAACCTATAACTCAGAGGCTCACCTGTTTTATTTCAGAAGGTATAATACAGTGGCCAATTTTTCTTTTAGATTCTTGCGGTCCACAATGAAATCAAGGAAACCGTGTTCCAGTAGAAACTCACTTCGCTGGAAACCCTCTGGCAGATCTTTTTTAATCGTTTCCTTGATAACACGGGGACCAGCAAAACCGATCAACGCGCCGGGCTCTGCGATATTAAGATCGCCCAGCATACCGAAGGAAGCTGAAATGCCGCCAAAAGATGGGTCGGTGAGCAGTGATATGTAGGGAAGCTTTGCATCCGTAAGTTGAGATAACTTGCCAGATACTTTAGCAAGCTGCATAAGAGAGAAAGCGCTTTCCATCATACGGGCACCGCCGCTTTTGCAGATGATCAGCAACGGACTGTTGGTCTCCAGGCAATAATCAACCGCTCGTGAAATGCGTTCCCCCATTACACTTCCAAGTGAGCCACCGATAAATTCAAAGTCCATACAAGCAATCACAATAGGTAGCTCATTGATTAATCCAGCTCCGACACGGATGGAATCCGTGATGCCAGTTTTCTTCCAGGTATCTTCCAGCCTGCTCTGGTAGCTTTTAAGATCCGTAAAATGAAGAAAGTCATGCGAACGGATATTCTCAAACATTACGGTGAAATCGTTGTCAAATAAGATCTCGAAATATTCATCGCTTCCAATGCGGTGATGATAGTTGCATTTTGGGCAAACAAATAGTTGCTCTCTTAAATCCGAAACGGTAGATATATAATTGCATTCAGGGCATTTTGCCCAAAGACCTTCAGGGGTCTCTTTTTTTTCTGCAGTGCTGGTAGTGATCCCTTTCTTAATGCGTTTAAACCAACTCGTTTTTGCTTCTTCTACAGGACCATCTTCTCCGGCGAGGTTTGCATAAAAATCCTCTTCTTGTTTCATCTTCGATCAGTTTAGACGGCTAAGGTAATAAAGTGCACGAGAAAAAAACAGTTAAATGACAGAAAACAGATTTATAGGGTTGATACGGTAATAGCCCTTGTAATAAAAAAGGACATTTAATCCTGCGTCTCTTATTGTACAAAGGGGTAATACCAAACATTCGTATCTGATCGCAGGCAATTGCTCGTCGCCGACTCCGTTTACCTAATAAAATAATTGGCAGAAAAAAACTTTTAAGCAAATCCTGTGTTATTTTTGTGCGTCTCACACACTACCTCGTTTACATTTCTCGAACGGATAGTAAAGTTAAACAGAGCTACGGACCCTGCGCTTGGGAATCATGGCAGCTAAAACCAAATTTGATACAATGAAATGGTCTCAATTTTTTACATCATCAGTTGGCAAAAAACTTGTAATGAGTTTAACGGGTTTATTTCTGATCTCTTTTTTAGTTATACACGTAGGCCTCAACGCCTGTATTTGGGCAAATGACAGTGGTGAAATGTTTAATAAATCAGCCCACTTTATGGGTACAATGGTGGTAATCCGTCTGTTGGAATGGGGTCTTTTTCTTTTTTTTATTATTCATATCGTCCAGGGGTATGTGCTCGAAGTGAAGAACCTAAGTAGACGGGGACAAGGTTACGCCATTTCGATAGGTAACAGAGGCAGTAAATGGTACAGCCGTACAATGGGGCTGCTCGGCACACTATTGTTATTATTTCTTATTATTCATATAAACGATTTCTGGATCTCATCACGTTTCGGCGGCATGGGAGCTGTACAGCCTCTTCCTGAAGTTGAATATGATGGCAAGACTTACCATAATCTGTATGCGAAAATGGTGACGGTTTTTCAAAATCCTTATGTAGTTCTATTTTATGTGTTTGGATGCGTTTCCTTATGTTATCACCTCATGCATGGTTTTGAGAGTTCATTCAGAACATTGGGCGTTTCCAACAACAGGTACCTCGCCATCCTGCGTCATACAGGCAGAGGATTTGCTATCATCGTTTCATTGGGCTTTGCTATGATGCCGGTGTCATTTTACTTGCAGTGGATCAGCTAAATGCTCTGTCGACGATTTGGCAGGAATGGATTAAAGTAAAAATTAGAAACAAAAGTTGGAACTCAGGCAGTCATCACCATTATCTATAATAATATAATCCGATAACTGCATTACAAATATTCAAAAGATATGCTCAATTCAAAAATACCGGCAGGTGCTCTGGAGGATAAATGGAATGATTATAAGGGTCATGTAAAACTTGTTAATCCTTCTAACAAAAGAAACCTGGAAGTAATTATAGTGGGTACGGGATTGGCAGGTGCCTCGGCGGCGTCTGCACTGGGAGAACTCGGTTATAAAGTAAAGTCTTTCTGCTTCCAGGATTCGCCCAGACGTGCCCATAGCATTGCCGCGCAGGGTGGCATTAATGCTGCAAAAAATTACCAGAATGATGGAGATTCTACATTCCGGCTTTTTTACGACACAGTGAAAGGTGGTGATTATCGTTCTCGTGAAAGCAATGTGCACAGGCTGGCGGAAGTGAGTGTAAACATTATCGACCAGTGTGTGGCGCAGGGAGTTCCTTTCGCCCGTGAATATGGTGGACTGCTTAGTAACAGGTCCTTTGGAGGCACACAGGTTCAACGAACATTTTATGCGGCCGGACAAACCGGTCAGCAACTTCTAATAGGTGCCTACCAATCTCTTGAAAGACAAGTGGCATTGGGTAATGTTAAGATGTATAGCCGTCATGAGATGCTTGAAATTGTTATCATTGATGGAAAAGCACGTGGTATCATTTGTCGTAACCTGATCACAGGGGAACTGGAACGTTTCTTTGGTCACTCTGTGCTGATTTGTTCTGGCGGTTATGGCAACGTCTTTTATCTAAGTACAAACGCCATGGGCTGTAATGTAACAGCGGCATGGAAAGCACATAAAAAAGGCGCCTATTTTGCTAACCCTTGTTTTACACAGATCCATCCAACCTGCATTCCGGTTAGCGGTGAACACCAGAGTAAGCTTACACTGATGTCTGAATCCCTGAGAAATGATGGCCGTATCTGGGTGCCACTGAAAAAAGATGACAACCGTAAACCGGTTGACATACCCGAAGAAGAAAGAGATTATTACCTGGAACGAAGGTACCCTGCCTTCGGCAACCTGGTTCCGCGTGATGTTGCCAGCCGCGCAGCCAAAGAACGGTGTGATGCCGGGTATGGCGTTGGTGGCTCAAAAATGGCCGTTTATCTGGACTATAAATTCGCGATCGAAAGATATGGTAACATAGAAGTGAGTAAACACGGACTCGACAATGTAGCAGAAGATGAAATCCGGAAAATGGGGAAGGAAGTTGTTAAAGAAAAGTACGGCAACCTGCTCGACATGTACGAAAAAATTACCGGAGAGAACCCGTACGAAATGCCAATGCGCATATATCCGGCGGTTCACTATACCATGGGAGGGTTGTGGGTAGACTATGAACTGATGACTACCATACCCGGGTTGTATTCGCTCGGCGAAGCCAACTTTAGCGATCACGGCGCTAACCGCCTCGGTGCTTCGGCATTGATGCAGGGGCTGGCGGATGGTTACTTTGTAATCCCTTATACCATGGGCAACTATCTCGCAGAGGATATCCGCACGCAGTCTATTCCTCTTTCACATCCTGCTTTTATTGCGGCAGAAGCTGAAGTCGGCAACAGGATCAACAAATTAATGAACATTAAGGGGTCTCAGACTGTTGAAAGTTTCCACAAACGCCTTGGAAAGATCATGTGGGACAAATGTGGTATGGCACGGAATGAAGCAGGATTGCAAGAAGCCATCGCAGATATCAGGGCACTAAAAACTGAATTTTGGAAAGATGTCAAAATCCCAGGAGAAGTTAATGAAATGAACCCTGAACTGGATAAGGCAAACAGGGTGGCTGATTTTATTGAATTGGGAGAACTGATGTGTATCGATGCGCTTAACAGGAAGGAAAGCTGCGGTGGTCATTTTAGGGAAGAGATGCAAACAGAAGAAGGTGAAGCATTACGCGATGATGAAAATTTTGCTTATGTGGCAGCCTGGGAATATAAGGCCGACAGCGAATGGATTTTGAATAAAGAAGAATTGACTTTTGAAATAGCAAAACCGACCCAGCGTAGTTATAAGTAATGATTACGAAGGATACAAACAAAGAGTTAAGTACGGCGCTGAATACTATTGGACGAAAGAAAGTGTTGAAATGGTAGATGACAATAACGTCAATGCATGGATCTACCGGTACTACTGTCCTTTCGATTTGGCGGAAAAGATACCCGGCAGTGACTATTTAAATTATTTATAGAAAAAATTAATTGGCCTGAAGTTATGGAACATTATAACATGAACCTGACCTTAAAAATCTGGAAGCAAAAGAATAATAAGTCTAAAGGTACTTTTCAAACCTACCAGGTTACTGACATTTCTTCTGAAATGTCGTTTCTTGAAATGTTTGACGTGCTTAATGAAAGATTGATAGGAGAAGGCGATGAACCTATTGCTTTTGACCACGATTGCCGGGAAGGTATCTGTGGTACTTGTTCTATGCATATTAACGGCAGACCGCATGGTCCGTGGGAAGGCACAACTACCTGCCAGTTACACATGCGCGCATTTAAAGATGGCGATACGATCGTGGTGGAACCGTGGAGATCAAAGGGCTTCCCGGTAATCAAGGACCTGGTGGTGGACCGGAGCGCTTTCGACAGAATCATCCAGGCGGGTGGATATATATCTGTAAATACCGGTAACGCCGTAGACGCCAATGCCATACCTGTTGATAAAGATAAAGCAGACCTTGCTTTTGCTAATGCCGCTTGCATCGGCTGTGGTGCATGTGTTGCTGCCTGCAAGAACAGTTCCGCGATGCTTTTCTTATCAGCCAAAGTTTCTCACCTGGCATTGTTGCCACAGGGTGGCCCGGAAAGAAAGTCGCGCGCAATAAACATGGTGGCACAGATGGATAAGGAAGGATTTGGCGCATGTACCAATACAGGAGCCTGCGAAGCAGTCTGTCCTAAAGAAATCTCGATCAGCAATATCGCCCGCTTAAACGGTGAATTTATTGGCGGCGGATTATCGATTGACAAATAATTTAAACGGCTGATTTCGGTTAAGCACCACCGTTAGCGATCACATTTAATACAAACAAAATTGGATACCTATAGGATCCTTGCTGCTACCCGTATAGGCCACGTTCACCTGAAAGTTTCCGATCTTGTCAAGTCATGCGTTTCTACTGCGATCTGCTGGGCTTCGAATTTACCCAGCGTTACGGCACAGGTGCAGTGTTTATTTCGGCGCGAGGTTATCACCATCATACAGGCCTGAATACCTGGTATAGCAAACATGCACCCCCTTCTCCTGTTAACGCAAGCGGTTTATTCAATACATTATTTGAAAACTAAATGCCATATCAGTTCAGCATAAGCCCTTCTTAGCTGATAGCTGAGAGCTCATAGCAGATGGCTGAGAGCTGCTACCAGTTTATGACACACACTGCAAACTTACAAGTTAACAACATGAATATATTGCCAGGTCAGCATCAAATGAAACCTCCGGTTGCGGAGAAGATCCCAAAAAAATTATCCATTCACGGTGATAAGCGCATCGACAATTATTACTGGCTTAATGAAAACGAAAACCCCGCCACCCTCGAGTACCTGAAAGCAGAGAACAGTTATCTTGATACCGTTCTGTCTTCCACAAAAGAACTGCAGGGGCATCTGTTCCAGGAAATGAAGGGCCGCATAAAAGAAAAAGATGAGTCAGTGCCCGTTTTTAAGAACGGGTATTTTTATTATACACGTTCGGATGAGGGGAA
>JBBPYM010000413.1:0-5608 GCA_038199905.1 Chitinophagales bacterium
GAAACGTAGAGGGACTTGCTATAAATCCCGTTACAGGTGACCTTTGGGAGCATGAATTTGGACCAAGGGGAGGAGATGAACTAAACCTCATCCGCCCCGGAAAAAACTATGGTTGGGCGGCTATAACTTATGGTATTGAGTATAGCGGTGAAAAAGTGGGTGAGGGTGCTACCCAAAAAGACGGTATGGAACAACCTGTATATTATTGGGACCCGGTAGTGTCGCCCAGTGGCATGACATTCTACACGGGTAATAATATGCCCGAGTGGAAAAATAACCTGTTTGTCAGTTGCCTTAGCGGCATGCATATCGCCCGCCTGGTGATTCAGAACGATAAGGTTGTGGGAGAAGAAAGATTGCTTTCTTCCGAAAACCAGCGGTTCAGAGACGTTACGCAGGGAAAGGACGGCGCGTTGTATGCTGTTACCGACCAGGGACGTATGTACAGGATAGCCAAAAAATAACAAAGGATCCTGCCTGTGAGCGGTAAAGCGCCTGCAGGCAGGACCTAATTTTCAATCAGCCCAATACTCTTTGAATGGGCGATCGCTTCATTGTTGTCTTTAAACAGACATGTGTAAACGCCTTTTTCTTTGAGGTCTTTCAATTGTTCTTCTGTGGCTGACGCGTTAGCAGGCACAATATTCCGAATATAGATAGCATAAATCTTTTCTGGGTGTTTGTTGGCGATAGTTGCGTAGATGGCAGGATCTTTCTGCGAATTATCGCCCAACAATACAAATTGTTGTTTGGGAAAAACGTTCAGGATCCTTAGCACCCTCAGCAGCTTTCCTTCATGTTTGGTCTTGCCGGTTTTTAAAAGCTGGAACCATTGTTTGATCTGGTTCAGCAAAAAAATTCCTTTCGGCAGTTTATTGTAATCAAAAAAATCAACCAGGTCATCGTATAGGTTCCACTCACTGCTGGAAACATAGAAGAATGGATTGGGAACTTCCGGGGTGGTGCCTGCATTTGCAAGCAATCCATAATGACTTACTACATCGTTGAACGTTTTACGTGTGCGGGGATTTTTTGTAAACAATACCCTGAGCCGTTTGCCTACTGTGGCTGAATGAGATACGAGTACGGTATCATCGATATCTGAAATAAAAGCGTACTGGGTAACATGAGGTACAAATATTTTCCCCTGCCCGGAACTGACAACGGTACCCGCTTCATCTTTATAAGTCACTGTAACTGTGTGCCAGCCAGCGTCCACGTCGGTCTCCGACTTCCATTCAAACTTAAAAAAACCATCGGCTTCTGTTGTGGAATGCAACAACTGGTTTCGCCATTGCAGGCTGATAGCTGCCCCCGCTACAGGTTTAACCATGAATAATCGAAATAGATGTTTTATATTGGCTGGAATATTGTTGGTATACTTCGCACGGGTTCTGGGCCTGTTCCTTAGAACATGTCCATAAACTACCAGATCATGGGTATGTCCGTAACCATGATATACTTTTACCGCAGGATTCGTTTTTTTAAAAGTTTTGCCCATTAGATTATGAATGATCTCGATACCTTAAAATTACTTTTTATTATTAACCCGCGATCAGGTAGTAATAATGCAGATTGGAAGACTGTTATTGAAGAATACTTTCAAAACTCCGGCCATATTTTAAACTGGGTCCTCCTCGATAGACATATTGATCCGAAAGATATTAAAAAGCGGATAGCAGAATTTCAGCCTGATCGTGTAATTGCAGTTGGTGGTGATGGTACTATCAGGTTGGCAGCCGAATGCCTGGTGCATACTGATATTTCTTTGGGTATTATTCCCGCAGGATCAGCGAATGGACTGGCAAAGGAACTGGACATCCCCACCGAAACTACAATGGCACTGGCTGTTGTGTTAAATGGCTCAACCAAAACCATTCATGTTACAACGGTAAATGACCAAACCTGCATACACCTGAGTGATATCGGCTTCAATGCTTTTGTTATCCGCAAGTTTGAAACGGGTGCTCACAGGGGCATGGTTGGTTATGTAAAAGCTGCCTGGAAAGTATTGTGGCAGCAATCGCTCATGAAGGTAGATATGAAGATCGATGATAAGCTTCTCCGGCTTCGTGCTGCCATGATCGTTATAGCCAATGCTACAAAGTATGGTTCCGGCGCGTGTATAAACCCGGGGGGCAAACTGGATGATGATATTTTTGAAGTAGTGGTGGTAAAGAAGGTCTCTTTCGTGGAGATCTTCAAAATGATGGTTTCCCATTCTCCTTACGACGAAAATAAAACGATGGTTTACGGGGTGAAGTCACTGGAGATACATTCAAAACGAAAGGCTCATTTCCAGGTGGATGGTGAGTACCTGGGTAAGGTGAACGTTGTAAAAGCTGTGCTGGTGCCGGCGGCGTTGAAGATCATTGTGCCGGGTTAAAATTCTTTGACTGGTTTCAGTTGAGGTTGTTGGGATAATTTTTTATAACCGCAGAGGAACGCCAAGAGGAAGCGCAGAGAGACGCAGAGGAATACTTACTGAAAAAATGATCTTAGGTTTATTGTCTTTATTAATAATTTCATCGCAGAGAGAAGCTAAAGTCTCTGCGTTCCTCTTTGCGATTAAATAAACTTTTGAATTTCATTAACTCAAGTCTGGCTTAAATTTGCACTTCAATTATTCCTGGCCAGGAATCTAACCATCACCATTACACTAACTGCGTCTCATTATTGCTAATAGTTTAAATATGAAAACATATGAAATTTAATTCTTTTTCTTTACGTCGGAATGTTATAATGGCAGGTGCTGTATTGTTGTCTGTAGGTTTATTCAGTGCTTGTAAGAAGGATAATGGAAGCAATGAAAATATTCCTGCTGCAGGGTTAATGGCATTTAATCTGTCAACTGACAAACAGACTGTTAACCTGACTTTATCAGGCAACCAACTGCTAAATACACCTTTGGGATACACCAACTATTCAGGTGGCTATGCAAATATTTATACCGGTGAAAGAGCAGTGAAATCTTATGGCAGCCAGTCAGACTCCGCACTGGCAACTACAAATTTTAACTTTGAACTTAACAAATATTACTCTGTTTTCGTTGTCGGCAACAACGGCGTTTATAAGAATGTGATTGTTCGTGATGATTTCGACAGCCTGTCTTCCACTTCAGGAAAGGCATACGTTCGTTATATCAATGCAATACCAGATTCTACGCAGCCAGTTGTTACTATTACTGCTACCGGCGCTAACGTCGTAAGCAATTCAGCAGCGTTTGGAACAGTTTCCTCGTTTAATGAAGTCACAGCAGGCAGCATTAACATCGCAGCCGCCGGTGATGATAACATCGCAGCGAGCAGGACTATAACAGTGGAGTCAGGAAAAGCCTATACAATTTTGTTAGTAGGTATGCCTGGAGCGACAGATGGTGAAAAGGCTGTTCAGATTAAGTACATTCAAAATGCTGGTTAGTATTTAATTTAACCGCACAGAAAAGCCGAAGAAAAAAAGGAGTGACATGGAGGCTGTATCCTCTGTGTCACTCCTTTTTTTTCTCCGGCTTTCTCTGTGGTTAAAAAAACTCCCTTTAATAAAACATCCCTTTCGTTCATTAAGAATTTATTATTGTTTTATTAATGAGTTTCCTGCAACTTTATATTTGATGTAGATTTAACATGGTTTATGAGCTATTTGAAAAATCAACCATTCAATATGAAAGAAGCTAACGATCGGGGAACCAGTCGCCGCAAAGCGATGAAATTGCTTGCTGCAGGATCCACCGCTGGCCTGTTTGGCCTATTCGGCACCAGTAAAGCACGTGCCGAAACATATGAAACTCCTGCTTATCAAAAAGGCGCCCCTCCTGTTACCATTACTAAAGTGAGGGCAATTTTAACGGCACCTGGTAACTCAAACCTGGTTATTGTTAAAGTGGAAACTTCCGAGCCTGGCTTGTATGGAGTTGGCTGTGCCACTTTTACGCAACGTGCGGCGGTGGTGGTGCCGGCGATAGATATTTACCTCAATGATTTTTGCAAGGGGCGCGATGTGGACAATATCGATGATATGTGGATGTCTGCTTACGTTAGCTCTTACTGGCGAAATGGTCCCGTGCTGAATAACGCACTGTCGGGGCTAGACCAGGCCTTATGGGATATCAAGGGTAAACGAGCCAAGATGCCGGTCTACCAGCTTCTTGGCGGACGGAGTCGTATAAACGTAGATACTTATATTCATTCCAGCGGTTCCACCGTTGAGGCGATCGCCGACTCGGTTCAGAAATTTATGGACCAGGGTTTCCGGCATGTGCGTATACAACAGGGCGGTTATGGTGGAGTTGGTTCTTTTGGCCAGGTGGTGCCGGACTTTAAATCATCCAACTATGGCAGGCAGACAGATGGATATTCCGACCAGGGTGAATACTTGCGCCGTGTGCCAAAAATGTTTGAATATGTCCGCAAAAAATGTGGTGAAAAAATAGAGCTGCTGCACGATGTGCACGAACAGGTTGAGCCTATACAGGTGATCAACATGATTAAGTCACTGGAAGAATACCGGCCGTTCTTTATCGAAGATCCTTTCTCCCCGGAAAACATGTTGTGGTTTAAACAACTGCGTGCCACCACCAGCGTGCCTCTAGCAATGGGAGAGCTTTTCAATAATATCAACGAGTTCAGGGATCCGATGGCAAGCCAGCACTTTGATTTTATCCGTTGCCATATTTCACAGATTGGTGGCATTACGCCCGCCATGAAGATTGCCCGCCTGGGTGAATGGTACAATGTGAGAACAGCCTGGCATGGCCCTGGAGACACGTCACCTGTTGGTCACCAGGCAAACAATCATATCGACCTTGCCGTGTACAATTTTGGTATCCAGGAAGGACAGATTTTCAGTGAAAAAGTTCAGGAAGTTTTTCCAGGCTGCCCGGTGATAAAGAATGGATATTATATTGTTACCGAAGAACCAGGATTGGGGATCGATATCAATGAAAAAGTGGCCGCCAAATACCCTATCAAATACAGCGGTATGGGAACCTTGAGGAAAAATGATGGCACTATTATAAAGCCTTAGGGGGGTTGAGGTATGAGGTATGGCAATTCGGGGTACAAACGCTAAATACTTTTTAATGAAATTGCTTTCCATATTTTGTTTCATGGTGATGGCCTGGTCTGTAGAAAGACCAGTTCCTTTTCCGCAGGCTGAAATTTCCAACGGTCATATTAAAGCGGTCTTGTTGTTACCGGATATAACATCAGGTTATTACCAGGCAACCCGTTTTGATTGGGCGGGAGTAGTTAAGAGCCTTGAATACAAAGGTCACAGTTACTTTGAAGAATGGTTCAAAGATTATGATCCTAAAAAACATGACGCTATTACAGGCCCGGTGGAAGAGTTTGGTCCTGTGGGTTACGAAGAAACAAAACCTGGCGACAGTTTTATTAAAATAGGCGTTGGTGCTCTTCGCAGAAAAGACGAGAAAGCCTATTCCTCTTTTTCTTTGTACGATATTGTTAACCCAGGAACATGGAAAGTAAACGCGCTGAAGGACCAGGTGATTTTTACGCAGGAACTTAAAGATGTTGCAGGTTACGCGTATGTATATACGAAAACCCTGCGACTGGTAAAAGGCAAACCGCAATTGGTGCTGGAACATACC
>JBBPYM010000414.1:0-7890 GCA_038199905.1 Chitinophagales bacterium
AGGACAAACTCCGTTGATCAGGTCCAGGACCATCGGTCCCGAACTAGGGATACCTGAATTGTATTTCAAGCTGGAGAACCTGAATCCAAGTGGTTCCTATAAAGACCGGTTTGCCGCGATGTTTGTCAGTTATCTTCAAAGCAAATCAATACCTGTTTGTCTCGCTACTTCAAGCGGAAATACGGGTGCTGCGCTGGCCGCCTATTGCGCGGCAGCTAACATTAAATGTATCCTGGCTATTGTAGATGGAGCCCCCCAGGGCAAAATCAAGCAGATGCAGGTATATGGCGCCGAGACATACATGATAAAGGAGTTCGGAAAAGATGCTCAGGTTACGGCTGAAGTATTTGATTTCCTGGAAGCCACTGCGGCAATGTTGAAGATCCCCCTGCCGATTAGTGCGTATAGGTATTGCAGTGAGGGCATGGCAGGAGTGCAATCTATAGCCTATGAAATAATGGAGGAGACAGGTGGAACAACCACTCAAATATTTTCACCAGCCGGAGGTGGTGGACTTACGCTGGCTATCGCCCGAGGTGCCCGGATTTATGGGGCAGATAATCCTGGCTTCGGTATTCCGAAGGTTAACTGTGTACAACCTGAAGGCAACGATACAATTGCAACTGCGTTGAGAAGGAAATCCGCCAAAGCGGAAGCAATAGAACTATCATCAACAACAATAAGTGGCCTCCAGGTACCTAATGTATTAGATGGCGATCATGTAATTGAGGAATGCATGCACCTGGGTGGAACGGGTTATGTAGTAACTGATGAAATGGTGTATGAGTTTCAACGAAAGCTTGCGTTACAGGAAGGGATTTTCTGTGAACCCGCTGGAGCTGTTTCAGTAGCCGGATTCGCAAATGCAGTAAGAAACAACGAAATAAATTCCGCTGATAAAGCTGCCTGTATTATTACCGGTTCTGGTTTCAAAGACATGGCAGGGCTCGATGAATATTACAAACTCGGCGCTCCTGGCAAATTAGATAATATCAAATTATTGACAGAAATTATCAATCAGTTTATATAAACTTAATTATGAACAAATCAAATATCAACAGCGTGTTCCGGGGCTTATGGCCCGCCATGTTTACGCCTGTCGATGATCAGGGACAGCTTAACAGCAGCGAACTTGAAAAGTTAGTTGAACTATTGGTTGCACAAGAGGTGGACGGTTTTTACCTCCTGGGTTCTACTGGCCAGGGCTTTTTGTTTAGTGAAGAAGAACGAAAAAGAATTGCGCAGGAAGCAATTGAAATGATCAATGGTCGTCTGCCTGTGATGGTGCACGTTGGGGCGCTGAATACAAACGAATCGGTGAGGCTCGCACAACATGCAGCGAAAGCCGGTGCTACGGCAATCTCTTCTGTTGGACCGATCTATTATAATGCAACAGTTCCCATGGCGGTTGAGCATTACCGTAAGATTGCCAGTTCAACGGAGCTTCCGTTCTTCCCATACCAGATCGGTAACTTCAAAGCAACTGACGAATTTATAAATGAACTTGGGAAAATTCCAAATGTAAGCGGATTAAAGCTAACCACTGGCAACCTGTTGGAAATTAGCTCGATATATGAACGTGGAAACAAACAATGGAGCCTGTTTAGTGGTGCTGATGAACTGCTGTGCCACGCAGCCTTGTGCGGCACAGCAGGAGCCATTGGCACATCATACAACCTGATTGGTAAAACATGTAAAGCAATCCGGAAAGGATTCCTGGCAGGAGAAGTAGAAATCGCCGGTGCCTTCATGCTTTCCATTCAACGCGTTATTGAAGAAGTGATACCTGTGATCTGGACATTTTTTAGAAGAGCCATGATCCTGAAGCATGGTATTGATATCGGCAAACCAAAACCGCCGTTATTAGGGCCGGAACTTCCTTTTGATGATAATAAAGTAATGGCCATGGTGAATGAACTTGAAAGTTATGGAGAACGACTGCATGGCGTGTCGTTGAAGTAATTGCAATTGAAAGATCTGTAAATAAGTATAAAAACTCAAACAAAAATAAAAAAGCATTTATGTCTGGAATCAAACCCATAGAAGGCCCATCAATTCCCAAAAGTTCTCTCCCCTTTTCGCCCGCTATACAAGCCGGGGATTTTGTGTTTGTTTCAGGACAGGCTTCTGTTGATAAAAGCGGCAAGATTGTAAAAGGAACATTTGAAGCAGAATGCAGAAGATCTTTTGACAATGTTCGCGATATTCTCGAGGCCGCGGGGCTTACATTTAAAGACGTGGTGCAGGTAAGAAACTACGTAAACAGCCAGGCCGACCTGCCATTGTTCAACGAGATCTACCGTGAGTATTTTACAGAACCCTATCCTGCAAGAACAACAATAATGGGTTGCCTTGGTGACCTCCTGAAATTCGAAGTTGATGTAGTTGCTTATTCAAAAAAATCCTGAAATGCGGTTACGAATCGGCCTGTTTGGAATTTATCACGAATCAAATACGTTTATCGATGGACGAACTACCATTAAAGACTTTGTAAACAGCCACTGGCTAAAAGGTGAAAGTATCCTTCGGGAATATAGAGATGCATATCATGAGCTTGGCGGAATGATTCAGGAGCTTGAAAAAAGCGAGGTAGAAATTGTTCCGATCAGTTTTGCTGAAGCTACTCCGGGTGGAATCATTCAGTCGAAGGCTTACAACCAGTTAATTGCTGAACTGTGCGATGAACTAACCAAGGCCTTGCCGCTTGATGGCTGCCTGATTGCATTACACGGGGCAGCAGTAAGCGAAGAGCATTATGATATGGATGGCGACTGGTTACAACGCGTAAGGAAGGTTGTGGGCGACTCTGTTCGGGTTGTAGGCACTTTGGACCCACATGCAAACGTCAGCAGTCGGATGGCTGAAGCAACCGATGTGCTAATCTCCTACCAGACAAATCCGCATACTGATCAGCGTGAGACCGGAATATTTGCCGCCGAAACACTGCTTAAAATGGTAAAGGGCGATTTGCAACTGGTTCAGCATTTAGTGCCATCGACCGTAGCAATCAGCATCGAGCAACAGCATACCGGAAGTGAACCATGTCTTAGTCTATACAGGTTTTGCGACACCATTAAACAACAAGAAAATCTCTATCATCTTGCTATCAACCTCGGCTTTCCATATGCGGATGTAGCGGAAATGGGGACTTCTTTTATTGTGATCGCTACTGTTGACACTACGCAGGCGGGCAGAGCCGATGAGCAACTACAGACTTACATGATAGAGAACAGGAACAGTTTTGTTGGTATTAAGAAACGTCTTGAAGAAGTTTTGCCAATGCTTTCCGACGCTGAAAAGCCAATACTGTTGCTCGATATGGGAGACAATATTGGTGGTGGTGCCACTGGCAACAGCCTGCATATATTAAAGTCGCTGGAAGAATACGGGGGTTTTTCATTCTTCGGGTGCATATATAATCCTGGAGCTGTTACACAATTAATAGGAAGCGACCCAGAAGAATGGATCAACCTGACGCTTGAAGATGACGCCGGTATTTCTTTGTCAGTTGTTGTAAGAATGGTAAAGTTGGTTAATGGAAAATTCTCAGAGCGCAGCCCACGCCATGGAGGCCAGGTTAATTATGACATGGGTATCACGGTTATTTTGGAAACTGAAAAAGGCAATACAATCATGATAATGACGAACAGAGTTCCGCCGTTTAGCTTGCAACAACTTACGGCTTTTGGTGTGGAGCCAGCAGCGTTCGATGTTTTAATTGCTAAAGGCGTAATAGCTCCTATCGCTGCCTATTCACCCGTTTGTAAATCAATTATCCAGGTTGATACCCCGGGTGCCACACAGGCAAATATGAAAAACTTTCAGTATAAAAGAAGGCGGAGACCCTTATTTCCGTTCGAGAACATTCCTGGTTAACCTTTAACTCGATATATGATTTTTACCGGCTGAAAAGCCATTACACAATCTCAATGAAATCGCAGCTAATACAAACCTTTTCAATGGAATCCTATACCGAAGGTCCTGCTATGGATGCTGAAGGAAATGTGTATTGTACAACGCTGAGTGGCGGTAGTATTATGAAGATTGATTTAAATGGCAGTGTTTCGAAATGGGCCACGACGGTGTGTCCGAACGGCCAGATCATTTTGCAAAATGGTGATCATATGATTTGTGACAGCAAAGAAGCTGTTATCGCCAGGTATAATCCCAACGGCGAATTTGTTCGGAATGAAATAAATGGTAGCTGCAATGGCTTGCGCGTGTTCGTGCCGAATGACCTTGTTGCTGATCAATCGGGTGGCATCTACTTTACTGATTCAATCAGACAAGATGGGAAAGTCTGTTATATCGCCATTGACGGTTCAGAGTATATTGTGGCAACGGGGCTGGACTATCCAAATGGGATCGCCTTGTCGCGCAATGAAGATCGCTTATACATAGCCGAGAGCTATAAGAACAGGATAATATCTATTCCACTCATTCGGGCTGGGATGGCTTCAGGTGGTATCAAGATTTTGGCAGAACTGCCAAGACACGAGTCAGGAAAAGCAGCGTCCAACCTTCCTGATGGCATTGCCCTGGATGATCAAAATCGATTATGGGTGGCGCATTACGGAATGAGTGCTGTGCAGGTTCTACACCTGGATGGAAAGTCGGGGGATACATTGGAAATACCTTTTCCCCTGGTGAGTAATGTTTTTTTGTCGACTCATAATCTCTCGGAACTAATAGTTACCGGCGGCTACGCTGAACCCGGACCGGGAGCTGTGGTAAAGTTCTCAATTTAAATATTAGCAGCATGCAAGGTCTAAAAATATTAATTCTCCTGATTTTGTCTATACTACAGGCAACTCAAGCTACTACTCAGCATCCGGTTAAATGGAATTCGTTGCCTCCGTTACCAGATAAGGAGGGATTTGCAGGCATGTTTGCCGGCACAATTGGTGGCACGTTATTCTGTATGGGAGGTGCAAACTTTCCAGATAAAAGACCATGGGAAGGTGGAACAAAAAAGTGGTATTCCAACATATATAAGCTGGAAGAAAACGGTGACTGGATCTTGCTTCCAGATAAACTTCTCATACCATTAGCGTATGGAGTTTCTGTGTCACTTGCAGACAGGATGATTCTTATAGGCGGCAGTTCCAACAACGTTCATTCTAACAGGGTGATTGCACTTACTTGGAGGAATAATAAAATACATCAGGAAGAATTGCCATCACTCCCCGTACCGCTAGCAAACATGACTGGTGGTAACATCAAGACATTGATTATTGTTGCAGGAGGATCAATCAGTCCAACTACTCCGGCGCTGAAAAAAGTTTACGCGCTCGATACCCAAAGAATGGAACAGGGTTGGTTTGAGCTAACTGCCTGGCCCGGACCGGAAAGGATCAATGCCGTATCTGCAGTCATTGGTGACACGTTCTACCTTTTCAGCGGTGAAAAGGTTGGACTCAACGTTGTGGACGAAAAGTTCAGGTATGTTTTGCAAGATGCTTACGCCCTTGTTGTAAAAAAGCGGAAAAGTAAATGGACTTCTTCGTGGATAGCCATTGCACCGATGCCGCAAGGCGCGGCAGCCGCAGGGAGTCCCTTACCTGTGTTGAAAGATGGAACAATCCTGGTAAGTGGCGGCGTAGATGCGGTGACCGCACTACATACGAACGCGGAAACTCACCCGGGTATCAGCAAGGTAATACAGCTTTACAATCCAAAAGACAACTCGTGGCAGATATACAAAGATCTCGATCCAAATCCGGCAAGAGTAACGCTGCCGGTAGTATACTGGAATAGCCAATGGGTGTTTGTAAGTGGCGAGATCAAACCTGGCGTGAGAACTAACACGGTCGTTTCTATCAATCCCTAAAAAATGCAGTATACAAAGATTAGCGGTTATATGATTTCAAAGCTCACCCTGGGAACTGCTCAACTGGGTTTAAATTATGGAATAAGAAACGTCAATGGTCAACCGAACAATTCCCTCGCCTTCGCGATCCTGGATACTGCACGAAAACTGGGAATAACCACATTCGATACATCCCGCACTTATGGCAATTCCGAAGCTACCATCGGAAATTACCGGGTAGAACTTAATGCTGGATGCGAAACAACCATTGTGACTAAATTCAAGATCCCACCTGACTTACAATCCAAGCCTGCATTGATCAGAAAAGTTGTTACTGAAAGCGTTGAACAATCGTTAAATAGTTTGCACCTAGATACTTTGCCTGTTTGCTTATTTCACATAGACAAAGATCAGCAACTGAAGGACCTGGTAAAGCCTGTTTCTGTAGTTCTCCAGGAATTGAAAGACAAGGGATTAATAGGTATAGCCGGAATTTCGGCTTATGTACCGGAAGATGTAGAGTACATGCTGGATAGCGACATCCTCGAGGCTGTGCAGGTTCCCATAAACGTACTTGATTTGCGACTGATAAAAAGTGGAAGACTTCATCAACTCAAACGAAGTAACAAGATTGTTTTTGCGAGAAGCATTTACCTGCAGGGATTATTGTTCATGAACCCGGAAGAAATCCCATTAAAATTATCTTCAGCAAAAGCTTTTATCAAGTTGTTGCACGAGATAGCAGGCTCAGCAGGAGTTTCAGCTTCCGAGTTGGCCTTTAGTTTTATCCGAGACCAGAAAGAAATCACGAGTATTGTTTTTGGGGCAGAGACCCCGAAGCAGGTGGAGGAGAATGCCAGGCTTTTTGATCTTCCACCCTTGAGCAGCACCATAGTTGATTCACTACTCAGTAGCTTTGAAGATGTACCAGAATCAATAATAACGCCCGGTCTGTGGCAACTGTAATAAATTACGACTATTATGAACATTGATAAACTTTTCAAATTGGATTCCAAAATTGCGATCGTTACTGGTGGTGCCGGCATGTATGGTAAGCCCATTTGTGAGGCGCTCGCAGAGGCAGGAGCAACGGTGATTGTTGCATCACGAGATGAACAAAAATGTAAAGTATTTGCTGAATCGTTGCGTCAGCAAAACCTGAAGGCAGAGGGCCATCACCTAGATCTCGCAGATGAACAATCAATCCGAAAGCTTACTGAAATGGTGATACGAGATCATGGTGCCATTGATGTTTTGGTCAACAATGCTGTGAGCAGAAAAGGGTTCAAAAACCTGCATGAAATGACGAAGGAAAATTGGGAAGCTGCCCAGCCGATTAATTCTACCGGCCTGATCTTAATTACCCAGGAAGTCGTACGCCAGATGTGTATTCAACAATCTGGTAGTATCATTAATATCAGCTCAATCCAGGGCGCTGTCGGACCACATTTTCCAGTTTATGAAGGAACTGAAATGACAAGCCCGGTGAATTACACCTATGATAAATGGGCAATGGTTGGTTTCACTAAATGGTTGGCTAACTATTATGGCAAATTTAATATTCGTGCGAATTGTATAAGTCCGGGTGGTTATGGGCCTGGCGTACATGAAGCTTATGGAGAAAATGACTTTGTGAAAAAGTATAAGGAGCTTACTCCATTGAACAGATTCGCAGTGGACGATGATATTAAAGGACCGGTTGTTTTCCTTGCATCGGAAGCCGCTGCATACGTAACCGGTCACAACTTACTGGTTGATGGTGGATGGACAAGCTGGTAACGGTTACGTGTGGTTGCTTAAAGAAAGAACAGCGGTAACACAAAGCCACAATATTTTACGTGAATTGGAAAACTGCAACTTTCACTTAAGCTTTAATGCAGGTTGCTTCGAGCAGTAGCGTTGAAAATCTAAGCCCTTAACGTCCTTTTCAAATAATGCACATTGAGGATCAGTCATATTCCTCACCGGCAAACGAAACTTACCGCAATCAATCCCCACCAACTTCATATATGCCTTGCCGGTAGCGATGCCTCCGTATTTCCCCAGGAGATTAATCATGGCTATCGATTCCTGCTGCAATG
>JBBPYM010000415.1:0-8027 GCA_038199905.1 Chitinophagales bacterium
ACTTCTTATTTGTTTTATACCTTTCTTCCCGTGCCTTCACGCCACCCTCATCTTCCAGTTCGCGGAGTGCCTGGCGAAAGGCCATAATGCTAAGTGTTGGCGGTGTGAACCGGAATTGGCCACTGGCTTCTAATCCCGCCCATTGTTCATACAAATCAAGACTTAAACTTCTTGCTTGTCCTTTTGCTTTTTCCAGTGCTGTTTTTTTACAAAGTGAAAAAGCAAAGCCGGGAACACCCTCAATGCATTTGTTGGAGGAGGAAACAAGAAAATCAATTTGCATTTCTTTCATGTCCATTTCCACGCCGCCAAAACTGCTCATGGCATCCACAATAAAGACTTTGTTGTGTTTTTTACATACTACGCCTATTTCTGTTATTGGATTAATAAGCCCGGTTGTTGTTTCGCTGTGAATACAGGCTACATGGGTGATCTCAGGATGTGCGAGTAAAAAATTATCTGTTGCTTCTGCTGTTACGATCTCATTTTCTGCAAAGCGAACCACATGATGATTCAACTCGTGGATCGCTGACATCTTTGCAATGCGTTCGCCATAGGCCCCATTGGCAAGGATCAATAAAACATCCTTTTTGCCTACTATACTACTGATCACACTTTCTATACCAAAAGTTCCGGAACCCTGCATGATTACACATTCATAACCTTCTTCTTTTGATACCTTCGCCAGTTGCAGCAATCCATTTCTTATGTCTTTCACTGCATTGATAAATGAATAGTCCCTTGAGCCCACATCCTGCAACATGGCCTCCTTTACAGTTTTAGAGGTGGTGAGCGGACCGGGAGTGAATAATAACTGCTTTGTTTTCATGATGTATACTTTATGTAGATTGAAGTTTTTCCAGCGTTCCAGATATCGGGCCTTTTATACCAGCCTTTTTATTAAAGAAAATAGCAGATGCCCACAGGAACAATAAACAGGTTCCGGTGAGCACATAGCTGAACTGCATCATTACTTTCGACCAGCTCAGGTCTTTCATAAATAATTCTTTATAGAGTAATAAAGCTACACTGCCCAGGTAGCCAATAGCATCACAGATATAAATGAAGAAACCTGCATTGGCTTTAATCTTGAATAAAGCAATCATCCGCTCAAACAAAGCAACCTGTATGGGGATGTACGCAAGAAACAATCCCATACCTATTAACAATATCCACCAGAAGGGAGTCAGTAATTTTAACTGAAATAGAAACGTACTGGTGCCACTTAATATAAGTCCCAAAGCAATCATCCATTGAACGGCCCAGAATCCTTTGATATTGCTGCGTATCATTGAAAGACAGCCAATGGCCCCTAACACAATTAGCCCGGTTATGAGTTCTGTTTTCGAGAAAACAGTCGCATCCCATTCGCCCCCTATTTCCTGCCATATTTCAACCGAAAAATTGTCCCGGAAATCCCGCATGGTAACAAGCAACGAGTATAGTAATACAAAACAGGCAATGCCGAATCCATATTCTTTCAACACATTCCTTTTATCTTCTTTTGTCATCGGCACCCTTTCGGCTCTCAATAATATATCTGTTTCTGTTGGTTGCGGTATTACCGAAAGCATCCATACAAATAATAGAAATAACGGAAGAAATATCATGCCAACCAATGCTGGCATCCAGAACTCGGTTACAGCTGGGAACCAGTCGTGTATTTCGAAATAAGCCGTTTTCAGAATGCCTGATGAAATAATGAGGCTTATGCTAAGTCCCATTGCCAGCACTTCCGTAAAGCGCCTTCCTTCCAGGTAGCTGAAAACAATACCCCAAACCATGCCCAGCGGTAAACCATTCAGGAATAAAAAGATAAAATTATAAGGATAAGGAATAAGCCCGAAAAAAAGCAAAGACATTTCTGCGAAGAGAATAAGACAAATAATTAATTTTTTACGTTGTGATGATCTCAATTCAGATATTACTTTGATACCTATGAACTTGGAAAGCATATAACCTAATACCTGTGAAATGATAAGGATGCTCTTATAATTAATATCCCATAAGTTGAGTCCGCTGTAAGTGCCAGCGGTAAACGGCTTACGAAAAGCATACATGCAGAAATAGGTGCCAAATGCAGCTAACATGCACCAGGCAATGAAAAACAGCTTGGAATCTGTAAGGAGTCGGTGAAGTTTATGCATATTTTCCTGGAGCGATAAGCTATTTCTGACGGTAGAAAAAGTTTGTTTTCAGATTACAATTTGTAAACTTTGTTTAGCCTTTGTAAATTACGTCAATTTCATTAACCTGTCCAAATTTGTGAAAATTCCAACCATCTAAATATTGTATCAAGACTTCGGGTAACCTCTTTTTGTCGCTTCTGTTGTGTGCATAGTTTTTTTTTCAACCACAAGGCACACAAAGGAGGCACCAGGTACACGAAGACAACCTGCTTGCTAACTAACAACCTTCTTTCAAAAAAGAATTTTCGAAGTGTAGCATGGTGCCATAGTGCCCTTTGTGCCTCCTTTGTGTGCCTTGTGGTTAAAAGAACTTCCCACACAGATGCTGACTGGATCTTTGGAAGCTTTTTAGAATGAGCTTTTTTTCAACCACAAGGCACACAAAGAACGCACCAGGTACAAGAAGACGACCTGCTTGCTGACTAACAACCCTCTTTCAAAAAGGTATTTTCGAAGTGTAGCATGGTGCCATAGTGCCCTTTGTGCCTCCTTTGTGTGCCTTGGGGTTAAAAGAACTTCCCACACAGATGCTGACTGGAAAATGAAATTGATGATTCACAACAATAGCCCAGACATTTCTAAACATCGCCACTGAACACAATGACCCGAAATCATAAACAAACTGAACACCGCAGTAATGTTTACAAATGCTATCATTTTTTCAACAATTCAGGACGGATAAAAAGTTTACTGCTCCGGTGTTGCAGAGTTACCGGGTAAAATTAGTCTTCGCAAACGGTTGCGTAAAATGTTCAGTATTTGTAAATAAATTGAAATTTTAAATTAACTTGTACTTAACTTTATTTAGTAATACTTTACAAATAACCAAACTGCCTTGTTATGAAAACCTACCTACAAAGATTATTATCAATCGCCTTTATTCTGATTTTGGCGTGTAAAATTAGCGTGGTATCTGCTCAGTCTAATGTGAAAGGTACCGTGACTAACGAGTTTGGTGTGCCACTGGCAGCAGTAACCGTAGTAGTTAAAGGTGTATCAAGTTCAACTACCACTAATGATCAGGGGAACTTTACCATCTCTGCCCCCGGTAAGGCAATACTTATATTTACTTCTGTTGGTTTTGGCAGTAAGGAAGTATCAGTGAATAACCAGGCTACTATTAACGTGCAATTACAAGCACAGGCCAACAGTTTAAGTGAAGTGGTGGTGACCGCTTTGGGAATTAAAAAAGAAAAGAAGGCAGTGGGCTATGCTATCCAGGAAGTTAAAGGCAGTGAACTGGTAAAAGCGCGTGAGCCAAACGGCATCAATTCATTAACAGGCAAAGTTGCAGGGTTGACAATTACACCTAGTGCAAATCTTTTTGGAGATCCGGGTATTTATTTAAGAGGACAGTCAGGTGTATTGATTGTCGTGGATGGTGTGCCGATAAGTTCCGATTCGTGGAATCTTAGTCCTGATGATATTGAAACCTATTCCGTACTTAAGGGAGGAAATGCCGCGGCCTTATACGGTAGCAGGGGCCAGAAGGGAGCAATATTAATCACCACTAAAAAGGGTAGTTCGGCAAACAAGGGTTTCACTGTTGAATTCAACTCAAGCACTCAATTACAAACCGGGTATAATGCGATTCCCAAATCCCAAACTTCTTATGGAGCTGGTGACAATTTTAAATATGCGTTTAAGGATGGTAAGGGGGGCGGAATAAATGACGACGACTATTTTGTATGGGGACCCCGTTTTGAAGGTCAACCAATTCCCCAATATAACAGCCCGATTGATCCTGCTACTAAGGCATTAGTGCCAATACCCTGGCTTGCCCGAGGTGTTGACAATTTGAAAAATTTTCTGCGGAATGGTTTATTGAGCACAAATAATGTTGCCATCTCTACCAAAAGCGAAGTGGGAGACATGCGACTATCTATTTCGCAAATGTTTCAACAAGGAACGGTGCCGAATACAAAACTTGGCAGCACTAATTTCAACTTTTCGGGAGGGCTGAATGCAGGAAAAAAAGTAAGGTTTGAAGCTAACATCAACTATAACAAACAAAATACTCCAAATTATCCCGATGCCAGTTACGGTCCTAATAGTTATGTGTACCTAATGAACATATGGGGCGGCGCGGATTATGATGTACGTGATTTAAGAAACTATTGGAAACCGGGACTCGAGGATATCCAGCAATACAATAGGGAATATACCATCTACAACAATCCTTATTTTACTGCATACGAAAATTTACATGGCTATAGTAAAGACGATATTTATGGGCATGTGCTAATGAAGTATGATATTTCCGAAAAACTGAATTTCGGTGTGCGCACCAATGTAAGTACCTGGAGCAGAACCAGGACCAAAGAAATACCTGTTTCAGGAAATTTTTATAACGATGGTGTAAACCAAGTCGGCGGCTACCAGGAAGCTTATGATAAGTTTTGGGAGAATAATACGGAAGCCTCTCTTAGTTACGCAGATAGATTTAAGGACTTTGGTTTTAAAACTTCCGTGTTTGGAAATCTTCGTACGGTTAATGTAAAATCACTTAGCGCTAGTACCAATGGAGGTTTAATTGTACCTGGCGTTTATGATTTGTCTAATACTGTATTACCTTCCGTACCGGTGAATGATTTCGGTCAACGCCAGGTAATGAGTGGGTATGGTTTAGTAGACCTGGACTATAAAAACTTGTTGTTCCTAAGCTTAACCGGAAGATATGACCGGTCCAGCACTTTACCCTTGAAAAACAACGGCTACTTTTATCCTTCTGCGTCGGTAAGTGCTTTGATTTCTGAAATGGTTTCTTTACCTGATGCCATTTCGTACGTGAAAGCCAGGGCCTCCTATGCAAATATTGCATCGGACTTAGCTGATGAAAATTCTCAGTATGATATCTATAAATTAAATTCCACTTATACTCCATATGGCACACGCTGGAATAACAACACCGGAGTAGGTTACAGTGGAATTCTTTATAACCCGAATATTCTTGCTGCACGGGTTAAAACCACTGAAGTGGGTTTAGAGGCCCGGTTTTTAAACAACAGGATCGGTTTTGATGCAGCCGCGTTTTACAATATTGAAGGACCGAGAATTGTAAATGTCGGAGTAAGTCCTACTTCGGGTGTCACTTCCATTCAAAAAAATGCCTACACCTACATAAGAAAAGGATTTGAATTAACAATTGATGGCAACCCGATAAGAACGTCTGAGTTCTCCTGGAACATTATTGCCAACTGGTCTACCAGTCATCTGTGGTTAGATAAGATTGACGGTATTTTACAACGCGATGGCCTAACTAAAGTTGGTGACAGGGCAGATGGGTATTTTATTACTGATTTTCAAAGAGACGCAGAAGGCAAGTTGATTGTAGGTTCGAATGGTTTACCAGCTTTAAATCCTTACCAGACCAAAGCAGGGTATAATGATAATAATTTTGTGGCGGGGATCAATAACTCATTCAAATACAAATCATTTGGGTTAAGTTTTCAATTAGACGGGCGCTTTGGTGGTAAGATCGCTAATACGGTAGATAACTTTCAATGGAATTCCGGCACCGCGCCTGAATCGGATAATGCTTATCGTTTACTCGACTGGAACAACAGAGCTACTGCCGGCTGGAAGGGGAGTGTAATGACCAATGGGCAGAAAATAGTGAGCGGTGCCCTGAATACCGATCAAGACGGTGTTGTTATTTCAGACAAAAGAGTATTCGCGCCCAATGATGTTCCGGTATTATATCAAACCTGGGCAAGAAATTACAGTCGCTCTAATTATGAGCTTATGAGGGATAGAACATTTTTTAAACTACGAGAGGTTGTTTTATCCTACAACTTTCCTGGTCAATTTTTACGCAGAACCAAAATAATTAATGCTGCCAGCGTATCACTCGTTGGGCGGAACCTGATTTATTTTACAGGAAAAGGGACTAAAAATATGGATTTGGATCAATTTATAAGAGGCGCAGGCCTGCAAACACCTTCTGTAAAAAGTTTTGGACTAAACCTGAACGTAACATTTTAACATTCAAAAATTCAGATTATGAAATCTATCATATATATAGCTTTTTGCACACTTATGATTTCGTTTGTAGCATGTAAAAAAACGGACGAATTGCAAAAGGACCCTGCAGCTATCTTAAATGCGGCACCTAAGTTGATTTTTACGGGATTACTGTTGAACATCTCGCAAACGCCATGGAATACGGATCAACGCTATAACCAGTATTTGGTAATGAACGAAGCGTATTACGGTAGTCAATCGTATAACTGGACCACTGGTGATTTTTCTGGATATACACAGTTAAGAAATGTGGTGCGTATGGAAATTGAAGCGGAAAAAATTGGCGCACCGGGTCTTCCGTATTTAGCTTTAGCAAAGTTTTTTAGAGCTTACTTCTTTGTGAACATGACGGAAATGTTTGGTGACATACCCATGAGTGAAGCCTTAAAAGGGGCCAGTGATGGAATATTTACACCTAAGTATGATCCTCAAAAGGAGGTGTATGCACAATGTTTACAATTGTTGGAGCAAGCTAATAGTGATTTGACGCCTTTAGTAATCAATCAAACAAAAGTAGACGGAGACTTTTTCTATAATGGAGATCTCGGCAAATGGCAGAAACTGGTGAACTCATTTCGCTTAAGGGTGCTTATTAGTTTAAGCAAACGTGCGGATGATACACCTGACCTGAATGTTAAACAACAGTTTGCGCAGATAGTAAATAATCCGGCAAAGTATCCATTAATTTTAACGAATGCTGATAATTTTCAGTTGGTTTATAACACCACCAACGTTACAAACAATTATCCATTATGGCCATCCAATGGGGTTGTTCTAAAAAACGATCTACGAAATAATTTGGGCGCCACTTATATCGATATAGCGACAAAAACGATGGACCCGCGTGTTTTTGTTATTGCATTGCCTACAGATTCTGCCAGGCTAACAGGCGATCCGACCTACGCCACAAAATTTAGTTCATTCCGAGGCGGCAGAACCGGCGAATTGCAAACTACGCTGAAGGATCAGGCGATAGCGGGCAAATTGAGCATGATCAATTTTGATTATTGGGTGGCTTCACCTTCCGGGATCCCCGCTATACAATTGGGATCATCTGAAACAAATTTCAACATTGCCGAAGGAATTAACAGGGGCTGGGCAATAGGCATTGCTGCTGATTACTATAATCGTGGAATCGAAGAGTCTATGAAATTCTATGGCGTAAATAGCGCTGCAATCAATGTCTTTTTAACAAAAAATTCCTATGCTGGCAATACACCTGATGGTTTAACCCAAATCCTTGAACAAAAGTACATTGCTTTTTTCCAAAACTCCGGCAGGCAGGCTTATTACAACTATCGCAGAACCGGCATTCCAAAATTTGATATCGGTCCGGCGAATGCCAACAACAATTCAATACCTACTCGCTGGGCGTATCCCACAAGTGAGTATTCGGTTAATACGGTAAATCTAAAAGCATCATTACAATCACAATATGGTGGCGCTGATAACCAGAATGGTATAATGTGGCTGATTAAGTAGTTTTAAAAGGGCCGGTTTATCGAGGCGCCTGTTTTTTTACACGGGAAGTTAAGATTGAAAGTCTGAGCTGTGGAGCCGTTTTCAATCCTACAGATTAACTAAAAGTCATTTTATGAAACGAATCATTCTTTTCTTATTAATTGCAATTCCAATATTGTTGCAAGCGCAGGTCAAAAAAATCAAACACGTTATACTCATCGGTGTGGATGGCCTGGGTGCGAATTACCTGGCCAAGGCTGGTAATATTCCTGTGATGCAAATGATGATGAAGGAGGGTAGTTACACGCTGCATGCGAGATGCGTATCACCATCATCAAGCGCCGCCAACTGGGC
>JBBPYM010000416.1:0-8409 GCA_038199905.1 Chitinophagales bacterium
AAACGTTGTAGTATTCATCACCCATACGGAACCAGCCGAGGAGGGCATATTTGATTATATTCATTCAAAGGGCGCGATGTGCATCCGTGGCAGTTCAAGAACCATCGATAAGGACTTTACAACCGGAAAAATTACAAAAAAGGTGCTGAATGAAAAGTACCGTGAGCTGGTTTCAAAGGGTACTGACATCATTGAAGCAGACCTGGGAATAGAGGCAGGTCTTGCGATAGCAAGCCTGCAAAAAGTTAAAAGCACAAAGAGTGCTTATTTTAAAATCAACAAGTAATTAGATTATTATGATTAATATTTCGCTTAGAAGGGTTGCCCTCCTGTTTGCACTGCTGTTCCTGTTGGCCGGCAACAACCACGCGCAGACGGTTAAATTTGATCCGAAAGAAAGACCCAATATTGTGTGGGTGATAACCGAAGATATTTGTCCGGAGTTAGGATGTTATAACTATCCGCTTGTGCAAACCCCAAACCTGGATGCCTTTGCCAAACGCGGAGCCAGGTACACCAACGCGTTCGCCACGGGCCCCGTCTGCTCGGCTAGCAGGTCGGCCATGATAACAGGCATGTACCAGACAAGCATCGGTGCGCACAACCATCGCAGTCACCGTACAGACGGTTATAAACTTCCTTCGCCGGTACAACCTATTACTGAATATTTCCGGAAGGCAGGTTATTATACATCAAACGGGTCAGTGAATGAAAAAGGTATTACCAGTCCTGGCAAAACGGATTACAATTTTAATACGGACAAAAAAGTATTTGACGGTTCTGACTGGAAGCAACGGAAGGAGGGCCAGCCATTTTTTGCTGAGCTCATGATCAGCGTGACACACCGCGGACCCGTATGGAAGGGCGCTGTGCAAAACCATAAATCACAGATCAACCCCGACCAGGTGGTGTTGCCTGCGTACTATCCCAATGTGCCGGAAGCGCGGGAAGACTGGGCTACCTATCTCGAGTCTATCCAGTTAATGGATACTTATTTTGGTAAGATCATGCAGGTGCTCAAAGAGCAAGGGCTTACTGAGAACACGCTGGTGGTATTCCAGAGTGATCATGGCCGCTGCATGGTGCGTGATAAGCAATTTATTTATGATGGCGGCCTGCACATACCCTTATTGGTTAGTTGGCCGGGCCACATTAAAGAAGGCCAGGTTATTGATGACCTTATTAGTGCTATAGATGTGTCTGCTACTTTGATGAAAGTTGCCGGTATTACATTGCCTGCTCATATTGAGGGCAGGCCTTTCCTGGGACCTGGTGTGAAGAAGCGGGATTTTATTATCGGTGCACGTGACAGGATGGATGAAACGGTAGACATGATGCGCTGCGTGCGGACAAAGCAATTTAAGTACATCAAAAACTACATGCCGGAAAAGCCATACATGCAACCCAATAAATACAAGGAAACAGAATATCCTGTTTGGAATATTATGAAGAAGATGTATGCCGCGGGAACACTCACTCCTGCGCAGGCAAAATTTTGTGCGCCGACAAAACCTGCAGAGGAGTTGTATGATATTGTAGCAGATCCTGACGAATTGAATAATCTCGCGGGTTCTGTGAAATATAAAAAAACCCTTCATCAGATGAAAGGCATTCTGGATAACTGGATAAAGACTACGGGGGATAAGGGGCAGGAGATCGAACAAGCGTCAAGTGTTTCCAAATAATTTTTGGATGGTGCAGAATAAATTTGAAAACTCCGAGGCGATTTCTAATTGCAAATCAGGATCAGGTTGATCCCGTTTTTAATTTTTGATAAGTACTTTCCTCCCAATTAAATTTATTTGACTCTAATATACAAGGTTTCTGTCGCCTTACTTTCTTCACCTTCTGGAGATACATTGTAAGCGGTAATTGTAAGCGAATCTTCATCCACAATTTCTATTTCAGTACGCCAACCCCACTGCTGCTCCAGTTCCGGCGTTACGTATGCGAAAGTTCCAAGCATGGAAAAATGGCCACTGCCTCTTTCTCCTTCCGAGAACATCATTGCCGTACCGTTGTGAAAGCTATCAAGCCACGCGCTTTGAAACCTGCCAAGTCCAAGATGATAACCGTAAATGGCAATTCCTTCCAACGGCTTCCCTTCAAAACTTGCCTGGTATTCATGCATGATGAATTTGCCACCTAAGATCACCCGCATGGTACCGCGTATCTCAGACTCATCAGCTAACTTATCCGGCTCAAACCAGGTTTTGGTTGTTCCCTGCCATGTGCCCGCAAGCCGGCTTAATTGAAAATGAGGGCCGGTAACCTTGGAGGTTTCAAGTTTATCACTCATAGTAATTATTTAAAGCTAATGATTTCAAGGACTTTTGTGCCCACATAGGTTTGCCCTTCAACACCTTCTTTTGTATTTTACAATCTGGGCGATGTGCTCCCTGCAGAAAGCCAATGCTCATCAGGAATTCATTTACAATTTTACCCCCTGTAAATTTAAATGTTTTCTTGAATAATTTCACCCATTCATCTTTTGAAAGCGGGTGATGATATTCCAGCCATTTTTCAAAAGAACCATATTCCTCCTGGATTTGTACAATGGTTTTGGCATTCTCTATGGCTGCGTTTATCTTCAAACGGTTACGAATAATACCGGCGTCCGCCATCAGTCTTGCCCTCTCTGCCTCGGTATATGCGGCAACTTTTTTTATGTTGAAGTTGTGGTACGCTTTCCTGAATGATTGTTCTTTTTTAAGGATAGTTTCCCAACTCAAGCCTGCCTGGTTTATTTCAAGTACCAGTCGGCAGAACAACTCATCGTCATCATGTATCGGAAATCCATACAGCTTGTCGTGATACGCTTTATGTAAAGCCTTTCTTTCATCAGTCATGTAATCAATAATGCTGCAATAAGACATGGATTGGTTTTGTATAATGATAGATCAATCTGCCTTCTTAAACTTATACCTTATACCCCAACTTCCCCTTAGTATAAAAGATTCTTCTATGATTGGCGCCAACTCAATGTGAAACCCAAATTGTTTAAACGGCAACGGGTAAATATTTACGCCAACAGGAATCGCAAGCGCCCCGGTTTCGCTGTTCGCCCGCAATCCTATTCCACCATAAAATTCATAATCAAGGCGTTTTAAAAAGTCGTAGGTTAACACTCCTTCTGCAGTAACATCCTCTAAATAAACGTCGGTGCTGATCCTCAATTCTGTTCTTAGCTTGTTCTTGAATTCATAGTTAACACCAACAAAAGGCAGGTTGGACTGGTGGAAGCTAACACCCAACTGGCAGAATGCAAACGAAGGCGCAAGCGCAATGATCGCTAATAAGAATTTTTTCATGATCAGGTTTGAGAGCGAAAGATAATATATAATGCAATAAAGTTTGGTAGATAAGAAATAATATTTTCTTGCGGAATTTCGAATGTATTTCCGTTAAGAGATGAGGGTTTCAGACGCTGTAAGAAAAATGGTACAGCCAAAATTTTTGGTATTACAGCGTGTTATGAGCCGGGTTTTACATATCGCTTGAAGGTGACAGATTATCTCTTTTTTCATAGATTTTTTTGCCGTTGGTGCTGCAATGCTGAATAAGGTTTCCCCATCGAAAATAATTCAAGCTTTGCCCCAAATTGCAGGCTGGTAGCATTACAGGGGTGGGTGCTCTCCGCGAACAGTTAAGGATTACGCCTAAAAACAGCTGATTGTGAAGCACAACGCATACGACCCATAGCACCCCGCCCCGTAGACCGACCCCGTTCCGCCCTATGGGCGAAACGTCGCCTCCATTGGAGGGGATATGTTGGCGATCAACTCTCTTTTCATCGATCATTTTGTGTTTGGTGCTGCAAATACATTCAAGAATTATTTCAAAAGCCCTGGTGATTTGCGTTACCCCAAACTGCTGTCCCTAGCTTCCTTTTTTTTTGAAGCCTTTGCTTCCTTATTGTACTCAAGCGCCAGTGTAACCCAATAGTCTAACTCCTTTTTTGATTTGATACTCTCTTCGCTGAGATGAACATACCCCTTGTATTCACTTCCTTTCATTACAACGGGACTGCAACCTTTTTTCTTGAGTAAATCTTTTTGAATTGCCGGATCTATCCGGCACATGATCCTATCGGAACCTATTGTGACGCACATTTTGTTGTTAACCATAAAGGCGAGGCCGCCAAACATCTTTTTCTCCGCCACTGTTTGTAAATGCAAAAGCGAGGTTCTCACGCGGTCGGCTAATTCTTCATTATATGACATATGGTTTTTTGTAATTTTTGATGGTGATTTAATGCATGGCAGAACAATGTTATACGGCAAATGCCGAACCACAATGCGGGTGTCAGGACAATCGTAACGCCGGGAGCATCTTGAACAACTAAAGACGCGTCCCTTTTTCGTTGAACGATGTAGAAAAACTCAAACAATGCTTATATTGAGATAAATTATTTAACATGATTGCGCCAAAACCTCCCCTGATGTCCGGGCAAAACATATTGCGGTGGTTACCTTATCTGTATTTTTTTGGTTTTTTTGTGTTGATAAACACCCCGGGTAATATAGCTTTCATCCTGATCTTGTCATTGCCTTTTGTATTGCAGCTATTTTTCGAGTTAAGATATGTTGATATCATTTTATCCATCCTCACCTTCATTCTGTCGGTCTGGCTGATGCTTGCCTATCTTTCCGATTTGCACAAGGTTACCATTGTCACCGACCACACACGCAGGTTCATTGCGATAGGCGGGTTGGTCGTTGTTTCAAATTTTGGCATGTGTGTTTTGTTGTATCGTAATGCGGTGAACAAATTCAACAGGCAAAAAGAACCGACTGAACAAATACAGGGAAGTTTAGGATAGGGAAATGTTTACCTGTGGGCGCTTGTCTTTTTAACCGCAAAGCTCGCAAAGAGGAAGCGCAAAGGAGCGCAAAGGCATTTTCTCTGTGTTCCTCATTGCGCTTCTTCTTCGCGTACTTTTCGATTAATTTGGCCCCTGTTTCCTCCTGCATGCTGTCTCTGCGCGTGATTACAGAAGCTGTGGAACATTCCTCCCTCTTGCCCCACACCCCATACGTCGTACCCCACACCTTTTAACATACCTTAATGAAGTTCAACTTATATTTGTTGATTGAAGCCTAAATGAATCACTATATGAAAAAGCAAGTCTGTCTGTTTTTTGTCCTAATTATTGCTGCTGTGTCCCTCCACGCACAGGAGTGGAAGATTGTTCCGGGTAAGATCACCACGCCCTGGGCGGAAAAAGTGAATCCGGCCAATCCATTGCCCGAATATCCTCGTCCGCAGCTGGTGCGTAAAGACTGGACCAATCTCAACGGTCTGTGGCAGTACTCAATTTTGCCAAAAGATCGGCAAACTATTCCCTCTACTACGCAAGGCAATATCCTGGTTCCCTTTGCTGTAGAGTCTGCACTATCCGGAGTTGGAAAAACGGTGGGTAAAGACAGTATTTTATGGTACAAGAAAACAGTATCGATTCCTGCTGCAAAAAATAAAAAAGTGCTGATACATTTTGGTGCCGTGGACTGGTTATGTACGGTATTCGTAAATGGTAAGGAAGTTGGTACACACAAGGGCGGCTATGATCCATTTTCTTTTGATATCAGCGGTGCTTTGGTAAAAGGTTCAAAACAGGAAATTGCTATCAGTGTTTGGGATCCTTCCAACGACGGTCCGCAACCCCGTGGCAAGCAGGTGAAAAAACCGGAGGGCATTTGGTACACACCCGTTACAGGTATCTGGCAGACCGTTTGGCTCGAGACTGTTCCACAAACTTATATCGTATCTACCACCCAAACTCCTGACATTGATAAGAAAGTATTAACGGTGGAAACGGCTATTGAGAACCTGCAACCCGGAGACGAAATTCTAATCTCCGCATGGGATGGAGATACCAAGATAACAGAGCAGTCCATGGCAGCTAATAGCAGTGTTTCTCTTAGTATTCCCAATGCTAAATTATGGTCCGTTGAAAGTCCTTTTCTGTATGATCTAAAGTGTACCGTTATACGCAAAGGTAAAATGATAGATGAAGTGAAGAGCTATTTTGCCATGCGCAAAGTTTCAATGAAGGCAGATAAAAATGGCATCCAACGGATGTTGCTGAACGACGAGTTTGTGTTTCAGTACGGCCCGCTCGACCAGGGTTGGTGGCCCGATGGTTTGTACACCGCACCTACAGATGACGCGCTAAAATTTGATATTGAAAAAACAAAAGATATGGGTTTTAACATGATCCGCAAACATGTTAAAGTAGAGCCTGCCCGCTGGTATAATTACTGCGACAAGATGGGAGTTCTGGTATGGCAGGATATGCCCAGCGGCGACCTCGGCAACAGATGGGAGAGTCGCCCGGGTATCTATGGTCGTGGAACAGACAAAGATAGAACCGCGGAATCTGAAAACATCTTTCGCACCGAATGGAACGAGATCATGCAGGACCTGCATAATTTCCCTAGCATCATCGTTTGGGTGCCCTTTAACGAGGCATGGGGTCAGTTTAAAACAAAGGAAATCGTTGACTGGACCATTAAAAAGGACCCTTCAAGACTGGTGAACACCGCCAGTGGCGGCAATTTCGTGGACGTTGGCCATATTATCGATCTGCACAATTATCCTGAACCATTAATGCCCGATCCGGAACTATACGGGCATACACGTATCCTCGTGCTCGGCGAATTCGGGGGACTTGGATTGCCTGTAGAAAATCACACCTGGCAAGAGAAAAATAACTGGGGTTACCAAACATTTAAAACTAAAGACCAGTTGTTGCAACGTTATGCTGAGTTCATGGACCGATTTCCTGACTATATATCTAAAGGCCTCTCTGCTGCCGTTTACACGCAAACAACAGATGTAGAAGTAGAAACCAACGGCCTGATGACTTATGACAGGAAAGAAATAAAAATCCCTGTAGAGAAATTAAAACAGCTACACCAAAAATTATATAACAAATCGCTTGTTACCGTGAGTAAGTAAATGTTCCTGCCTTCTCTTTGTACACGAAGGCACGAAAGCACTAAGATGCACAAAGGTTCTTCGTGTTTCTTAGTGCCTTCGTGTCTTCGCGGCCAAAAATTTCTACAGCCAGCTTACCTCTTCATCTCAGTCTTAAAAAAGGCCCAGGCCTCCAGGTAAACATTAATATCATTGGGATAATCGTGTTTGCCATTGATAACCTTTAGAAGAACCACCGTTGGTTTCTTCTTTGCTTTATAAAAATAGCGTTCTATCGTTTTACCGTCAGTCGGATCAGTGTCTGGTAAATCCTCCTTAATTGGTTCGCCGGAATAACCATCCAGATTTGCCCAATACTGAAAAGTTTTCTCTGTGGATCGAACCCTTCCAAAATTGGTTCCCGGTATCTTTACTTCACCACCATTGTAGGGATTTGTGGAGTCGCTTGTGCCGTTAATTATCATCACCGCAATGGGTAAACCTGTTCCTGCACAGTCAAGGTTGCTGCTGTCTGGCAAGTTGGCGATGACAGCGGTTATCGCTTTGTACTTTTTCGTATCTGTAAGAGCGAGTTTGTAGGCCATGTGGCCACCGCCCGAAGTGCCTATGGCAAAAACTTTGGACGGATCGACTTTATATCTTTCTGTAAAATAAAGAATCATCATATCAAAGAAAGCGCTCTCGTCTATATTCTCCAGGTTGGCGGCAGAGGTTGCGCTCTTGCGGCATTCGTTCCAAAACTTCTTGTACCCGTCCGGGTAAACCAATAACAAATGCTCGCTTGCTGATTTCTCCTCCAGCTTTAGCGCGCCATTCCTGGCTCCTAAACCGTTGCCTCCAGACCCGTGGAGTACGAAAACCAGGCTGGACCCTTTAGTTATAGATAATGGTTTTTTAAAATGAAACACGCGGTAGTTACCATCAACCAGTATCGAATCACTGGCAACCTGGGCTCCGGCACCAAAAAACAAACACACGGTTAATAAAAAGAACATGAATTTTGTCATCAAATTGTTTTGTCAAATATAGGAAAGGTATGGGGTATGAGGCATGAAGTAAGTTCAATCCCATAATTCATCAAAGGATGATGTGCCATTTTGTGCCGGTAATTTTTTTAGCAACAACGGGGCAGTAAAAATTATTACAAACTGCATGAATCTCTTGACGATATTGACGACTTTTAACTTAAATTTAGCAATTATTGATTGCTGTTTGCGTAATGCAGTTCTTAACCTTTTAAATAAAACTTCTAAACAATTGCTAATGAAACACTTCATGTCAAAAATGTTGAGACATTTTTTAATGCTTCAGTGCCTCCTCTTTTCCGCCGCCACTGCCTTCCCACAGGCATCAACAGTAAGAGGGAGAATCGTAGATGACAAAAACAATCCCTTATTCGGAGTGACTGTCCTTCTAAAGGGAAGTAATTTGGGTACCAGCTCGGATGCCAACGGTAACTATTCTTTAAGT
>JBBPYM010000417.1:0-5507 GCA_038199905.1 Chitinophagales bacterium
CAGCCGTCAGCTAAAGCTGGTATTATATACCGTTAATTTGCAGTTTTAAGCTGGTAAATTACTATCCTGACAGTTACAGTTAATCAAGGAGTTATAGGATATTATAACGCTCCCTCCCTACTCAGTTGGGTTAATAGTGATGGTTGAATGCTGATAGCTACACACTACGCTAGACAATCATTTTTAACAATTCTTTAACTGTTTTACGTTAAACCTTTCCATCTTAGTGATCTACTTTATACCTTAATCGTACCCGGGTTGTAAAACTGTACTAATGGTTAAAAGAAGGTTGTTTTGCCTGATCGAGTGGCTTTTGAATAAGCCCTTCATCGGTTTATGTTGCTGGATAGTAATTGCAGCTCTTATTACGTTCAATAACATAAGTGAGGGGTCAATGAATAATTACCTCATTTTTAAGTATTCTTTTTTCAACGCGCTTAGTGGCTTGAACCTGTATGCTCAATACCCGGAACATTATGTTGATAGTCATCATTATGGTCCGTTATTTAGTTTAATAATTGCACCTTTTGCAATTTTGAAAAGTACTATTGGAGTTTACCTATGGCAGATCTTAAACGTTTCGCTGTTTTTTTATGCAATTCAGCGTTTGTCATTAAATACTGTCAAAAAAAACATTATCTGCCTGATCTGCACTCAGGAACTAATCATCTCTTTAAAAGAGTTTCAAACAAATGGTGCTATCGCCGCGCTGATTATTCTTGCCTGGATAATGGTAGAATCTAAAAGGGATTTTTGGGCCGCACTTTTTATTATGCTGGGTTTATTTGTAAAACTCTATGGGGTTATAGGAGTTGTTTTCTTCTTACTTTCTAAACAGAAATTGCGTTTCATAACCTCACTGCTTTTTTGGGGGCTGATCTTATTTGTATTGCCAATGCTTTTTTTCTCACCCCAGTTTGTAGCCAATTCATATTTAGACTGGTATCATTCCCTGGTACAAAAGAATGCGCAGAATACAGATCTCAGCACCATGTACCAGGATGTTTCAGTGATGGGGATGATACGAAGAATTGCAGGTCACCAGGTGCAAATTCTTCCATTTATTGTCGCGGCTGGCAGCCTGTTTGTACTTTCCTGTTTTAAAGCAACCAGGTTTAATGATATAAATTCCAAGCTGTTATTATTGTCCTCATGCTTATTATTCGTGGTGCTTTTCAGTACCAGTTCAGAACAGGTAACCTATATTATTGCTTTTGCCGGTATTGGTATCTGGTTTATGTCGCGACCGTTACCTTTAACCACTTTCCAGGTTGCTATCTTCGTGTTTGCCTTGTATTTTGGCAGCCTTTTCCGTACTGACCTTTTCCCAAGATTTATTAAAAATGAAGTCATAATTCCATATGCGCTAAAAGCATTGCCATGCCTGATCATCTGGCTCGCGATTATTTTCGAGATGGTAAAGCAAGAAGCATTTCCAGGGAAGTTGAAATTATCTGACATAAATAGCAAAACCGTACTTTAATACCATTGTTATATGAGATATACCAAAGAACGGGTGAAGGCCAGCATCAGGCAATTGAAATTGGTATCTGTGGTAATACCCGCCTTTAACGAAGCGGAAAATCTCTCCGTGCTCATCCAGGAACTCAGAAAAGTGTTTTCTGGGATGCCATACAGGTACGAGCTTATTTTTGTAGACGACGGTAGCAAGGATGATACTGCCCTTATATTAAAAAAGTTCAACCGCCATGATGACCGCATTCACTACTTAAAACTAAGCCGGAATTTCGGTCATCAAAATGCTTTAAAGGCAGGCCTGGATTGTGCTGATGGCGACTGTGTCATCTCTATGGATGGAGATTTGCAGCATCCGCCCGAACTCATCATTGCTTTCCTGAATAAATGGGAGGAAGGCTTCGACATTGTATATAGTCGCAGGAAATCTTCTATTGAAACCTCTTTTTTTAAGCGAACCACATCCAACATGTTCTACGCTTTGGTTAACAGCGTTTCCGAATTAAAGATGGAACCAGGCACAGCGGATTTCAGGTTAATAGACCGTAAAGTTGCGGATGCCCTACTACAATTCAGGGAAATAGATCCTTTTCTGCGGGGAATTATAAAATGGATGGGATTTTCTCAATATGCTATTGACTACAAACCTGATCCACGTTTCTCGGGGAAAAGCAAATATTCTTTTATCAAGATGATGCGGTTCGCCTTCCAGGGAATAACATCGTTTAGCATTCGTCCGCTTTATATGGCGGTTTACCTGGGTTTTACGTTTTCAGGGTTATCTGGTTTGTGCCTTCCCTACGTGCTGTACAGCTATTATCATGGTGATTCCACGGTAGGGTACGCTTCGGCAGCATGGGCCTCTATCCTGATGACCATTTTCTTTTTAGGAGGCTTACAACTGATCATCATGGGAATCATAGGTATTTATGTTGGTAAGATATTTCTTCAAACCAAGCTACGTCCTAACTATGTAATTGAAAGCAGCAGTGTAAAAAAGGTTAAGAATGGTCTTGTTGAGTTTTGATGTAGAAGAGTTTGATATGCCCTTTGAATATGGCAAAACAATTTCCCTTGAGGAACAATTGGCTATATCCACTGAAGGCACTGAAATAATACTTTCGATGCTGGAAGAACTGCAGGTGAAAGCTTCATTTTTCTGCACAGCTAACTTTGCATTAAACCGACCCGGTTTGGTAAAAAGAATGATTGAGGAAGGGCATGAAGTAGCATCTCACGGATACTATCATTCAAAATTTGAGGTGGCAGATTTGCAGCGTTCAAAAATTGCGCTGGAAGAAATTACAGGATGTTCTGTAAGAGGCTATAGAATGGCAAGGATGATGCCCGTGGATCCTTCCGCGATTGAAAAAGCTGGCTACTTATACAACAGTTCAATTAATCCTACCTGGTTACCTGGCAGGTATAATAATTTAAGTAGTCCCCGGACCCTGTTTTTTGAACACAACGTGTTGCAATTGCCGGCTTCAGTAAGTCCTCATTTAAGATTGCCGCTGTTCTGGCTCTCTTTCCATAATTTTCCGCTGTGGTTCTACCAGTATCTGTGCAAAAGGACACACAACAATGACAAATATCTAAACCTCTATTTTCATCCCTGGGAATTCATCAATCTCCATGATAAGAATAAATTCGGTTTTCCTGCTTACGTAAGCAGAAACTCGGGTGATGAAATGCTTAAAAGAATGAAAGCGTTGATTGTATTTTTCAAGAAGAAGAATATTCCTTTTAGTACTATCTCTGATTTTTTAAAAACAAAACATCAGGGCGATTGTCGATAACCGGTTTTAATGATGAAAGGTTGAGTGAACAGAACGTCTTATCATTTGCCAGTTTCTAATTTCCCGGCCGCTGCTTCATCTACAAACCAATGCAACGCTCCGTTTGAAGGATTTATTAATTGCGAGGGATAGAGGTCGGGATTAAAAGGTCCTTCAAGAACCTGTTTCAATGTTTCAGCTTTATTTTCACCTGCAGCAAGGAATAGAATGGCGGCAGATTTATTAACAACAGGAGCGGTTAGCGATATCCGGTACATATCCTGTGACGGGAGGAAAAAAGCGCTGGTCCAGGCTTTTTGCTCATGAACTATATCCGTACCTGGAAAAAGGGATAAGGTATGCCCATCGTCTCCCATCCCCAATAGTACCAGGTCAAAAGTACTGGGCATCCCGTCAAAATAATTGTGCAGAATTTTTTCATACTCAACCGCGGATTGCTCCGGGTCGATATCTGTTCTCATAACATGAATATGTTCCGCAGGTATGGCCAGGTGATCCAGTAAAGTATCATAAGCCATCTTGGCATTATTGCGGTCGTCAGAAAATGGCACCGCTCGTTCGTCGCCCCAGAAAAAATGAATTTTGGCCCAGTCTATTTTCTCACGGTATGGCGCAGCCGCTAATATTTTATGCAACTTCTGCGGTGTACTGCCACCCGATAAGGCGAAGGTAAAACGGTCGTTTTTTTCAAGAACGGACTGTATATAATCCGCTATCCATTCAGCAACCGCTAAACTCAGTTCCTCTGCGTCTTTAAAAACGTGTAAATGCATAATAAAAAACAATTGTAAGTAATACTGTTTCATACCCCATACCTCATACCTCAATCCCCATACCCCAAACCTCACATTCACGCATCTTTCTGCGGCAAGGTTATCCAGTTTCTACCGTCTCGCGCGATGAGCGCTTCAGCGTCTTCGGGTCCCCAGCTATCAGGTGCATAGTTTGGAAAATCGACCGGGGGTCTTGCTTCCCAGGCATCTAAAATCGGCATGATGATTTTCCAGGCAGCTTCTACCTGGTCAGAGCGCATGAATAACGTTGGGTTGCCAGACATCACATCCAGTAACAAAGTTTCATAGGCTTCAGGTTCATTGCCTTCATAAGCATCCTGGTAACGGAAAACCATGTCAACAGGATTTAACGTCATAGATTGTCCCGGCTTTTTCGCTTGAAAGCGCAGCCTGATCTCCATTTCCGGCTGTATACTGATAGTTAACCGGTTTTCACGCCACGTTTCAGCAGCTTCACGAGGGAATGAATACTGTGGTGCCGGTCGGAACTGGATAGTGATGATACTTGTTTTCTGGTGAAGGTGTTTACCTGTTCTTACATAAAACGGCACATCCTGCCATCTCCAGTTGTCGATATAGAATTTTACAGCGCTAAAAGTGTCAACAGCCGAATCCGGACTTACATTTTTTTCTTCCCTGTATCCTTCGGCATGCACCCCTTTTATCCAGCCGGCAGAATACTGTCCGCGAACTGCATGTTGATGAACTTCCTCCGGTTTGTATTGACGGATGGCATTCAGTACATCTACCTTTTTATTTCTTATCTCGTTTGCTTCAAAGGACACCGGGGCTTCCATTGCTACCATACACACTAACTGAAGCATATGATTCTGCACCATATCCCTTAATGACCCCGAGTTTTCATAGTAACCACCCCTTCCTTCCACCCCTACCGTTTCAGCGGCCGTTATCTGTACATGATCAATGTAATTACGGTTCCATATCGGCTCAAACAAAGCATTTGCAAAGCGTAGCGCTAGAATGTTTTGAACTGTTTCTTTTCCAAGATAATGATCAATACGGTATATCTGGTTCTCATCGAACATGGAGCTCAGCAGCCGATTCAGCTCCCTGGCGCTTTGCAAGTCATGACCGAAAGGCTTTTCCACAACGATACGTGTACATTTTGTATCGGAACAAATATTAAGGGGCCCTAGTTTGCTCACGATGCCCGGAACAAGCTGGGGAGCAACGGCCAGGTAGAAAATAACATTAGGATGCTCACCAAATTCTTTCTCCTTTTCTTTCACTATCTCAGCGATCTGTGAGTAAGCGATTTCGACTTCAGCATCCATGATGAGATAACTCACATGTTTTGAATAGTCTGCCCAATGCCCGTTTGGCTCGCCCTTTCTCCTGGAGAATTCCTGGATGCCTTCAAAAAGGAATTGGTGATATTCTTCATCGCTGTATTTCGTGCGCCCAAGGCCAACGATGC
>JBBPYM010000418.1:0-6198 GCA_038199905.1 Chitinophagales bacterium
TGCTGGATTGGCGAAACATGGAAATGCCTACTTTACCGGCCATCAAACTGCAGGAAAAGGACAGCGGGGTAAACATTGGAAATCATCAAAAGGGGAAAATATCGCACTTAGCTGCATCCTCCGACCATTTATGCTTTCGTTGGATAACCAGTTTCACCTTAGCATCACGGTGGCACTAGCCTGTTATGATTTAGTTAATCATTATACCAGGTCGGAAACCAGTATCAAATGGCCGAACGATATTTACTGGCGTGACAGAAAGGCAGGTGGCATTCTGATCGAAAATAATATCCAGGGGGAACAGTGGATATTCGCAGTTGCTGGTGTTGGACTTAATATTAACCAGACACTGTTTCCAGAGGAATTGTGCAATCCTGTTTCCTTAAAACAGATTACAGGTCGAACCTTTGATATTGTTGCCATGGCCAAAGAGCTATGTGATCATCTCCAAAAAAGATTTGAAACACTGATAAGCAAATCTATGCCTGAACTCCTTACAGAATATAACAGTATTCTATACAAAAAAGGAGAAATCGTGAGATTAGCATATAAAAATGCAATTTTTGAAACTGTAATAAAAGGGGTGAATGATGAAGGACAGCTAATTGCTACAGGCCCTGTCGAATATGCCTTTAATTGGGGTCAAGTGGAATGGATTAGCTGACAAGTTCTACGTCCATGCAAATGCCCTGGTCCTTTTCCGCGGCACGTGCTTCTAATTCGAATTTGTTATTCGAGTAGCCGTGTTTTAAGCTTTCCCAAAGGTACTTGATAATAAAAGGCAGGTAACCATGCTGCATAAATTGCTTGATATGCGCTACTTCATGTCTTAACCACGGAACATTATCAACAAACTTGTCTTTTGAAACGTTATGAAGATAAATTGTTTTGCCTATTACTATTGCAACGCTGGATGTTTTCAGTTTTGCAGCGGCAAGTCTCGCGACAAAGGAATTTTCTTTGACGTAACATTTCACCACTTGACAATAATTGGTTTTGGAAAAGTTTCAGTTAGCATAAGTAAAGTGGCATGTAATTTATTACTATAATAAGAACAGCATATTAAAAATACAATAATGAAAAAGAAACCAGCCGAACAAACAGATAAAAGCCAGGACAATATTGGTTATGAGAACACTGAAAAAAGGAATGATTCTGACGACAAAGAACTAAATCGAATGCAGACTACAGACACAGGACACGGCGAGGGTCCAAAAGAAAATAAAAATGATACGGAAGGTCTGCGGTCAGAGTCCGGCAAAAAATCACTTGGCAAGAAATCTGGCAACAACGAGGTAGGGTAGCATTCACTTACCTGTGGCTTAATTGAGGAAGCAAACGACAGTTATGCTCATACCCCAACAATACCCCAGGCCTTTACAATATCTTCCGCATGTTGTTTACTCCGCGGCTTTAAAAATATTTTCCTGATAATACCTTTTTCATCTATGATAAAGGTTGTGCGGTGAAGACCCATATATTTACGGCCATACAGGTTTTTCTCACCCCATACACCATAATCGTTGATGATGGTATGTGAAGGATCGGCGATTAATGTAAACGGCAAACTGAATTTTCCTTCGAATTTAAGATGACTCTTTTCATCATCTGGACTTACACCAATAATCACAAAGCCATTTTGTTTTAATAAAGCATAGTTATCACGAAGGTTACATGCCTGGATGGTACAGGTAGGTGTATCATCTTCAGGGTAAAAGTAAAGGACCACCTTATGACCTTTCAAACTGGCAAGAGAAACTTTCTTCCCATTTTGATCTTTTCCCAAAAACGCAGGAGCTGTGTCACCTTCCTTTAAATGCTTCATACAATTATTTTAAAAAATTTATCTTGTGAACTGGAATGATGTCGTGGTGTTATTCCCGGCTTCATCATCAACACTTATCTTCAAAGTATGTTGCCCGGGCGGGCACATCTCATCAAAATTGTAAATAAAGGTTCTGCCTTTATCGTTCGTAAAACGCAACCATTTGCCATCCAGTTCGGCCCTAAAGTTTTTAAAGCTTTCAAGATTGTCACGAACTGTAAAAGCTATCCTGGAAGCTTTGCCAAGATTGGCGCCATTCGCAATACCTATCGGCACAATTACAGGTGGCTGTTCATCAAGCAGCAATTGAAAGGTGCCAAAGCTGTTGAATCTCGCGGAGGCCCAGCCATTCTGCCATTCCACTTTTTTAACATCTTGTCTCCTGCCAGCAACGCACTGCATTACCACTCGTTGTAATTTTTCAGGTGTTAGCTGCTGCAATGGTTTTATTCTTATCATAAAAGCATCCTGCAGTGGAATATAGGTGGCACCGACTGTATGTACTGCAGAAAGCACGGTAGGTAATGAAGAAAGGTTGCGTGTATATTTTATATGTGCCGAATCATACAAGCAGTTTTCTCCGAGATAGAATTCGCAATCATTACTTTCAAAAATATCAAGCATCAACGGATAAAACATTTTACCAGGCAGTTGCGGCGGAACTATTGCCGGACCCTTAAACTGAACAGCACTCTGCAGTTCAGAAGTATTACCATGAGTATCCTTTACTACAATCCTGATAGTATGAACGGCAGCATCACTTATGTCTATAACGCCGTCACCTTTTACTTTCTTGTAAATAGAATTGACGTAACCGGGCAAGACAGATAAATGTTGAAAGTAAGAGCCGCCACCAGAGCGGGTTTTGTAGTCTATATGTGCGTTCAGGTACCGGGTATCGTTATAGCTGATATTGTCCATTTGAAAGCCGGTAACCAGTTTATCATTATCATACAACCATGCTTCATAGATACCATTAAGATTTGTAGAGCCGGTGTGTGTATCGTAAGCGGATATTGCAAAACTCACTTTCGAAGCCGCAACCTGTATCACTGGGGGCACAGTAGTATAACCAGCAGGTGTTTTTTTAAGTGCTATTAACTTCGGGGACTGCTCATAGGTGCTCCGGCTTCTATCATAAACCGCCATTCGCTGTATTACAGGTTTAGTGTTATCAGTAAGAGGAAGGCCGAATAATAGAGGGTTCAGGTTAACATCATCAAGGGTTCTGCGAATTTCAAAATGAAGATGGGGAGCCTGTGATCCGCCGGTGGTACCACTGTAAGCAATAAGATCTCCTTTTTTAACAGGGAATAATCCGGCCGGCAATTCGAGAAAAACCCGCCATGATTCCAGGGAGTACTGCTGCTTTTTTACGTAAGCTTCAATTGCAGGATTAAAATCATTAAGATGCGCATACAAAGTTGTGAGACCGTTAGGATGATTTATGTAAATGGCCCTGCCAAAACCTCCTGGCTCAATTTTAATCCTGGCAATATAACCTGCGGCTGCCGCGTAAACAGCATGATTTACTGTGGCCATCGTTTTAATATCAACGCCCATGTGATAATGATTGGGTCGAAGTTCGCCAAAGTTGCCGCTCAGGTTGATAGGCAATGAAAGGGGATCACGAAAATATCCCTGTGGGTATTGTTTCAGTGGGTCTAACTGGGCCTGTACATCAAAACTTATTGGGAACAGCAGAATAGCAACCAGGTAAAAAACTATTGTTCTATTGATCATTCTCACTTTAAATAAGTTGCAAAAATAGGGAGATCAATTGAATGACCGTGCCGCTAACACCACCTATAACTAAGCCTGGCGTCAAATACTAAGTGTTTGTGAATAAGATTCTCTAAGTGTTAACATTACAAAAAGGGTATGCTTTTCCTGTTTTTAAATAAAGTAATGAACAGACTGACCATCTTTTACTTTGTTAATAAAAAATTGACAAAGGCGCATAATTAATAGGAACAATAAAACGTTTATGCATAAAACTTCTATATAAAATTATTTTGGTATAGATACAGCCTTTGGCATATAAATAGTGTCTTATAAGAAAATATTTCCGTAAAAATTTAAATAGTATGACATGAAAGGGTTAAAAAGCAAATTAGCCATAGCGCTGATTTGGACATTTGCTGGTTTACTTGGTTTTTTCAAAGGAACAGAGGCCAAACAGAAATGGGTTTTCAAGATTAAAAATAAGTATGTAAACCGCAAGCAAGTGGCGGAAAATAAACTTATAGCCCTTAAAGGTGGTGTAATGCTGGATGACATTGAATTAGCAGCTTATCATAATTAGTATATTTTCATTGAATAAATTACAAGCCCTGGCCATTTGGCCGGGGCATTTTATTTCAGAGGTTCCCGGAATTACGGGTGAGGACTTACAGAAATCACAAAATCTCAAATTTTATGAAATAAATTAATTTCACTCCCTTACTTTTGCGGAATTTGTTTTTAACCATGCCGAAAGATAATTCTTTAAAATCAGTACTCATTATTGGCTCAGGACCAATCATCATAGGCCAGGCCTGTGAATTCGATTACGCGGGAACGCAAGCAGCCAGGAGCTTGCGGGAAGAAGGGATTGAGGTTATCCTCATCAACAGCAATCCTGCAACGATCATGACGGATCCGATAATGGCAGACAAGGTATACCTGTTACCACTGACTGCCGAGAGCATAGAACAAATTCTAAAAGAAAACAAGATAGATGCTGTACTACCCACGATGGGAGGACAGACTGCTCTAAACCTTGCTAAAGAAGCGGAAGATCTCGGGCTGTGGGAAAAGTACGGCGTTAGGCTGATTGGTGTTGATATAAAAGCGATTGATAAAGCCGAAGACAGGGAAAAATTCCGCCAATGGATGATTTCCATGGACATTCCCGTGGCACCTGCAAAAACAGCCAATTCTTATCTTGAGGGGAAAGAGTTTGCCCAACAGATCGGATTTCCACTAGTAATTCGTCCTTCTTTTACTTTAGGCGGCACGGGTGGAGGATTTGTTCATAGCAAAGACGAATTGGATGAAGCACTTAATCGCGGCCTTAAAGCTTCTCCGATACATGAAGTATTGGTAGAACAGGCAGTACTTGGTTGGAAAGAATTTGAACTTGAATTGCTGCGCGATGCAAATGACAATGTTGTGATTATTTGCACTGTGGAAAATTTTGACCCAATGGGGGTTCACACTGGGGATTCTATCACCGTTGCCCCCGCAATGACACTGAGTGATTCGGCTTACCAGCTCATGAGAGACACGGCGCTGCGGATGATGAGAGACCTTGGCAACTTTGCTGGCGGTTGCAATGTACAGTTTGCGCTGAACCCCGAAACGGAAAGCATCATAGCTATCGAGATAAACCCCAGGGTAAGCCGCTCTTCCGCGCTTGCTTCAAAAGCAACTGGTTACCCTATTGCGAAAATAGCGGCCAAACTGGCCATCGGATATAACCTGGATGAATTAGAAAATCAAATTACTAAAACAACTTCCGCATATTTTGAACCTGCACTTGATTATGTGATTGTAAAAATGCCTCGTTGGAATTTTGATAAATTCAAAGGAGCAAACGATACGCTGGGTCTTCAAATGAAAAGTGTCGGTGAGGTTATGGCTATAGGCAGAAGTTTTACAGAAGCCATTCAGAAAGCCTGTCAGAGTCTTGAAAACAATGCTGTTGGACTGGGTTATTACGGCAAGAGCCTTATGCATGCTGAAGAACTGCTCGAATATATAAAAGTCCCCAAGTGGGACCGCATCTTCCGCATTAAAGATGCTCTGATGGCTGGCGTTTCAGTAAATACAATATCGAAAGCTACTAATGGCATTGACCGCTGGTTCCTGTACGAAATACAAAAGATCTGTAACCTTGAGAAAGAGATCGCTTTACATAAGTCAGACAACCTGCCGATTGAGCTGCTGCGAGATGCAAAACGTATGGGCTTTAGCGACGAGCAGATCTGTAGAATAATGAATGACGGCACCGAAGACGAGATTTACGAAAGAAGAAAGGCAGCTGGGATAACAAGGGTCTTTAAAATGGTGGATACCTGTTCAGCCGAATTCGAAGCAAAAACACCTTATTTCTATTCTACTTTCGAAACGGCTGCAAATTTCGCGAACAGCAAGGAAGAACTTAGCGGTAATGAGAGTAAAGTCAGCGCTAAAAAGAAAATTATCGTGCTTGGCTCCGGTCCCAATAGGATCGGCCAGGGGATTGAGTTTGACTACTGCTGTGTTCATGGCCTGCTGGCAATTAAGGAATGCGGTTATGAAGCCATCATGGTAAACTGTAACCCTGAAACCGTTTCCACCGATTTTGATGTAGCTGATAAACTATACTTTGAGCCTGTCTATTGGGAACA
>JBBPYM010000419.1:0-7748 GCA_038199905.1 Chitinophagales bacterium
CTCCTCAACTTAACGTCTCTCATGAAAAAATTACTATTACTACTGGTTACAATTACTTACATATTTCCAACTTTTGCACAGTCGCCGGTTATCGTGCAAAAAGATCCGGAAATTGAGCAAATGGCCAGGGAAATTTCTGCAGACTCCCTGCAGGCTTACATAAGAACATTGGTGGCTTTTGGTACGCGTAATACCCTCAGCACACAAAAAGATCCGACACGTGGCATCGGCGCTGCCAAATCCTGGGTGTTGGGTAAGTTTAATAGTTTCGCCTTGCAGTCCAATGGTCGCCTCACTGCCATTATCGACAGCACCACCTACCAACCCGATGGTAAGAGAGTAGATACAGCGATCAACCTCGGAAATGTAGTAGCAACTTTAAAAGGAACAGATCCAAACGACAACCGGATATTTCTGATCAGTGGCCATCTTGATAACATGCGCTCGAGCGTAATGGACCGCACTGGTGATGCCCCCGGCGCTAACGACGATGGCAGTGGCACGGCAGCGGTGATAGAGTGTGCCCGCGTAATGAGCAAACATTCGTTCCCGGCAACACTCATCTTTATAACTGTAAGTGGGGAGGAGCAGGGACTGCTCGGAGCATCTTTTATGGCAGGTAAAGCGAAAAAATCTGGCTGGAACATCGAAGCTGTGTTAAATAATGACATCATGGGCAGCAACAACAGCAGCGAGACAAACATAATCAATAATACACAGGTGAGGGTATTTAGCGAGGGCCTGCCATTATATGAGCTGGATAAAAACAGCGCCACCATTCGCCAACTCGGACTTGAAAATGACGGAAACGCCAGGCAACTCGCTCGTTATGTTAAAGAAGTAGGGGAGCGTTATGTAGAAAACCTGCAGGTTGTAATGATCTATCGCAATGACCGGTTTCTGCGGGGTGGCGATCACACACCCTATGTTGAAAATGGCTTTGCTGCCGTTCGTATTACAGAAATGAATGAAAACTATTACCGCCAGCACCAGGATGTAAGAACCGAGAATGGTATCCGTTATGGTGACCTTTTGGAACACATTGATTTCGAATATCTACGCAAGAACACTGCCTTAAACCTGGTGAACCTGGCCAATCTTTCTAAAGCGCCAGCAAAACCAGGGGAGGTTTTTGTTGATGTAAAAACGCTTGGGAACTACACCACTATTAACTGGAAACCTCCGGTCTCCGGAGTGGTTAAAGGGTATTATGTTATGATGCGTGAAACAACCAGCCCTGTATGGCAAAAGAAGATCTTCACGGCAGAGACTTCTATCAAACTGCCGTATTCGAAAGATAATTATTTCTTCGCTGTTCAATCTGTAAATGCAGTTGGCAATGAAAGTTTACCGGTAGTGCCTAAGGTACCACCCAGGCAACCCGCCCCGAAAAAATAGTTACCCGTAACCAGGTTAACCACAGAGAACAGCCGGAGAAGAATGAAGAGTATCCTAGAGGAATTCTCTCTGCGGCCCTCCTCTTTTTTTTGGCATACCTTTATTTTTCAATAAAACATTTTAAGCGCCCATAAGCTTTAATCATCGGGCGTTAGTTTTTGAAGGTAATGTCACTATAGATAGCCAAAAGGTTTCAATTTTTGATATCACGTCAAGAAATGTTCCCACTTCAATCGGTTTGCTAATATAACAGTTTGCATAGTATTGATAAGAAGTTAGGATATCTGCCTCAGTGGAAGAGGTAGTAAGCATAATGACCGGTATTTGTTTTAGATTCATATCTGCTTTAATAAATTGTAATACCTCATGACCGTTTTTCTTTGGAAGGTTAATATCCAGTAATAATAAATCCGGGAGCATTACATCAGCATATTTACCCCGCTTGGTTAAAAAATCAATTGCCTCTTTTCCATCCCTCACAACAGAAAGCGTATTGATGATCTTGCCATTTTCTAATGCCTCTTTGGTAAGCAGTATATCGCCTTCGTTATCTTCTACCAATAATATATGAATAGGCTGCATGGAACTGAATTTAAGTTTATTTAAGTTGATCTTATAGCTGACCCGGATTTCAAATTGTTTACTTTCGAGGAAGTGTGAAATAAAAAACAGTTCCTTTGCCTTCCTCTGATTCTACCCATATTTTTCCATCAAGGTTATTGATGATTTTTTTTACTATTGCCAGCCCTATCCCGGTACCAGTATATTCATCTTTATTATGTAGCCGCTGAAAGATGATAAATATTTTTTCAAAATATTCCTGGTCTATTCCAATACCATTATCCTTTATACTAAACATCCAGTATCCCGGTATTTCCCGGCACCTTATTTTAATAACTGGTGCTTTTTCATTATGCCGGTACTTTAGTGCATTACCGATTATATTTTGAAAGATCTGGAACAAGGGTGTTTTATGAGTGCTAATCACCGGCAGTTTCTCCACTTCTATTATTGCATTTGATTCCTCAATCTGGTTAGTATAGAACAGCATGACGTTGCTTACCAGTTCGTTAACATTCACTTGCTCAATCGGATTCTCCAGCCTTCCAACTCTTGAGAATTCAAGCAAATCCAAAATAATTTGACGCATTCTTTTAGCACCATCAACTGCAAAGTAGATATACTGTTTCCCTTTATCATCTATAGTATCCCCATATTTTTTTTCCAATTGAGTTAAAAAGCTGGTCACCATCCTTAAAGGTTCCTGTAAATCATGTGAAGCCACATAAGCGAATTGCTCAAGTTCTTTATTGGAAACAGCCAGTTCCTGTGCATGTTGCTCTAATGTTTCGTTAAGTCGTTTAAGAGAATTTTCATATTCTTTCCGGTACGTAATATCCGTCATAGCACCCACCATTCGAACTGCTTCGCCTGTAACGTTTCGAATAACGATGCCTCTATCTATGACAGTTGCAACTTTACCATTATTTTTTATGATCCTGTACTCCTGTTGCCAGTTTGTTGCGTAGGGGTCTTCAATTATTTTTTGTAAACTCTCTTTTACCAAGGGCCAGTCCTCAGCATGCAATTTGTCCTGCCAGAACTCACCGGCCTTTGTGTTTTCAGTTATTTCATAGCCAAACAATGTGTTAAAACCATTGCCGCGATAAAGATTATCCTTTACAATATCCCAGTCCCAAATAGCGTCATTGGTAGCCTGGGTAGCTTTTTCAAAACGTTCATTGGATTGGCGGATGTTTTCCTCTGCCATCTTACGTTCGGTAATGTCACGTATAAAAGCACAAAAAAACAATTCTCCCCCCTGTTTTACAGGAATTATCGTTAATTCAATGGGAAATTCTTCTCCACTTCGCCTCAGGCCCGATAATTCCAACAACATATTGAGGGCTTTTCCGATACCGGTTTCAACAAAATGCTTTATCCCCTCAATATGGTATCTGCGGAACTGTTCAGGAACAATCAGTTTTGAAAGCTGCTGCCCCATCACTTCCGCCTCTTTCCATCCAAAAATGACTTCAGCCTGAGGATTCCAGAAAGTTATACTTTCAACCGTGTCGATGCAGATGATCGCATCTAATGCGCCGCCCATAATCAGCCTTCTTTTTTCCTCGCTATCCCTAATACCTTCTTCTGCTTTTTTCCGCTCAGTAATATCTCTGGTTATTCCCAATAAGGAAGTAATATCACCTATTTCATTTTTTAGAGGAACAGCATTCGTCTCTAACCAGCGACGAGTTCCTTTTAATCCTTTTATTTCAAATACAAGGTTCCCGGATTTACCATTAAACACATCTTTTGTAAGATCAGAAAAAGCTGTTCTGTGTTCTGGCAAAATAAATTCTAACACAGATTCATTTACAACTTGTTGTTCATTATCTGCCTCAATCATTGCAAGGCCAGCCGGGTTCATCATTAGTACTTCATCATTGCGGCCCAACAATTTTACACATTCCGGTTCAGCTTCTAAAATGGTGCGAAACCTGTTTTCGCTCTCCGCAAGCTTTATTTCTGCTTTTTTCCTGGCATCAATATCCTGGACACTGCCATAAACCCTGATGCACCTACCATTTGCTATTTCTGCTTCACCAATCGTTCGTATCCACTTCAGGTTTCCTCTTTGAGTAATGATTTGCAGTTCTTCATCCCAGGACGTCCCATGTTCTATACATTCCTTTACTCTTTGTGATATAGTTTCCTTGTTTTCACCTTCTTTAAAATAACTGATACCCGTTGACAAATCAGGAACAAAATCCGGGTCAACTTCCCGAATCTCTTTAGTAATATCGGACCAATAAACGGCACCGGTAGTAACATTTATTTCCCAACTGCCAATTGCTGCAAGCCTGTTTGACTTGTTCAGTAAAACTTCCAGGTTCTTTTTTTCGGTAACATCTTTCGCAACAGCGAATATTAGTTTTTCTTCAGGAGAAGGAGTGCTACTCCATGCGAACCAGATGATTTTCCCTGATTTACTGATATAGCGGTTTTCAAAATAATAAGTAGGTTGACCTTTACTAAGTATTTCTATTTCTTTTACGGTTACAGTCACATCGTCGGGATGTATAAAATCACTGTAAGGCCTGTTGAGCAGTTCTTCTTCTGTATAGCCCAGTAGTTCGCAGGCTACAGGATTTATCTTTTTGAAATAGCCGTTAAAATCTGCGATGCAGATGATGTCCTGTGAATAATCAAAGACCTGGTTTAGCTCCTGTTCTAATTGCTTGCGTTTAATCTCGGCGCCTAAGTGAGCACTGAAATTATGGGATTTCAAAATAAAATCATTTCGCATTTTTTCAAAAGTGTTACTACCTAATAAAAGCGACCCAATAACGATTTCATTATACAATAAGGGTATGCCGATTATTTTTTTTACCCCGGCTTTGATAGCTTCATTTTTACGAATAAAATATTCATTTTCTTCATCCAGGTTCCATTGCTGAATCGTTTGGGTTTCTCCAACGATTGCCGGAAGTCCTTCACCAATAGGTAAGTTTCGAATGTCGGGGTTCCCGGCATAAAGTAACTGTAATTTATCTCCTACCACATGTTTCGCTAACAAGTTCATATTCTTTCTATCGGCACCTACCATCCATGCTTCGGCCATGCAATAATTACCGGTAGCAACAATGGCCTGGAGTACCTGGTTGAGTGTTTCAGAAAATGATTTGGGCTGATTAAAAAGCATGGTGATTTCTGCCAATAATAACTTTTGCTGTTCTTCATGTTTGCGTTGGGTAACATCCCGTTCAATTGATATCCAGTGTGTAAACCATCCTCTTTCATCGGCTACAGGACTAATAGAAAAATTAATCCAGAATTCTTCTCCATTTTTTTTATAGTTAATTATTGTTGCTTCACATGATTCCCAATTACGTAGTGCGTTTGATAACCGGGCCAATTCTTGTTTGTCCGATTTTGGACCTTGTAAAATACGTGGTGACTTACCGATCACTTCATCGGCGGCATAGCCGGTCATTTTTGTGAAGGCTTCGTTTACATATACTATTTTGGGTCCAGGTTCTTCAAGAGGTTCTGCTTCGGTAATTAAGATGGCATCATTAGTATTAGTGACTACAGATTCCAATAATTTCAGCTGCTGCTCTTCTTTTTTTCTTTGGGTAATATCCTGGATTGCTCCTACCATTCTTATGGCTTTACCTTTATCGTTCCGTAGTACGAAAGCTTTGTCTATTACAATAGCGTATGTACCATCTCCCTTTAAATAACGATATTCATCAGACCAAGTATTTTCGCTGCTATCAATAATTAAATGCACGCCATTCACGACCCTATCTAAATCATCAGGGTGTAAGTTCTTTGTCCATGAGCTTATTTCAGATGACAATTCATGTGATCCATGCCCAAAAAGTATTTGAAATCCTTCTCCCCAAAAAAAGATGTCGTTAATTAAATCCCAATCCCAAATAGCATCTGAAGTAGCCTTGGTAACATAATTGTAACGTTGATTACTTTCCTGCAACGACAGTTCCAGTATTTTCTCAGTTGTAATATCCTGTACTGTTCCTTCGAGGAAAATGGGAGAATCATGCGGGGTTGTTAGAAGTTTTCCTTTTACCTGGATCCATTTGAGAGAACCGTCGGGCAAAATAATCCGGTGTTGAAACTGGGGTTCATGCTCTGCAATAAAAGAATCCTTTTCTTTGGTTGCAAATATGTCTTTGTCATCGGGATGAATAGTTTTTAAAAAGGAATCGTAAGAAAGCTCAAATGAATCTTTTGAAACACCCCATATAGCATATACCTCATCAGACCAGAAAATACTTTTTTTCAAAACATCCATCTGCCAATAACCTATTTTGGCAATTCTTTGAGCCGTAATTAATTTAGCCTCATTATCTGTTAATTGCTGAAGCGCATTTTCCCTTTCCGTAACGTCGTTACATGCCGCCAAGATGCATTCAGTTCCATTATACAAGAGTAAATAGCCTGACACTTCTACCTTTATTGAATCCCTATTTTTTTTCCTGTGAATAAATACACCAAACCGAATAATACTTTCATCGTTTTTAATATCTTTATGTGCAAGCAAAAGTTTAGGATCTTCCGAACTGGGCTGCAGATCAATTATTTTCATATTCAAAAACTCTGCTCTGCTGTACCCGTAATGCGCAGAGGCTGTTACATTCACGTCTAATATTTTAAACGTCTCTATATCATAAATCCATTTAGGAAGCGGACTGTGGTAAAAAAGTAGTTTATAAAGTCTTTCAGATTCAGATAATAAGTTTTGCGCTTCTATCTTTTCAGTAATATCATTCAACAGCAACAGCGATACCCTTCTGCCATTATAATCCATTAAATGAGCAGTAACTTCCATTTGCATTAACTCATCATTCTTCTTCAAATGACGCCAAACCTTTTTGTGTATTTGTTCGTAGGCAGTTTCGGTTTCTGTGGCTGCGTTAAATAAGGGGATGTCTTCCTTGGGTATGATGTCTCTGATATTGAGTTGTAGAAACTCTTGCCGCGTATATCCATATTTGAGAACCGCCTCTTCGTTACAATCGATAATGTTAAGAGATTTAAAATCCCAGATGAACATGGGCATAGGATTGTTCTCAAAAAGAGCTTTATATTTCTTCTCGGATAATTTTAAAGCCTGTTCGACACCCTTCTGCTCCGTAATATCCTGCGCGGTGCCAAACAAACGCACAATATCTCCAGTCGCATTTTTTTCGCTGAATCCTGATTCGTGAATGATCCGGTTTTCTCCATTGGGAGTGGTGATACGGTATTCTATATTAAATGGTTGTCCTGTAAGTTGGGAACGGCGGCTGGTTTCTAATACCAATGCTCGATCCTCGTTTGCAACAAGGTTTACGAATGAGCCATGTGTTTCAAGAAAGGTTTGCTTATTTGCTCCAAAAACATCATATAATGCATCTGACCATGTAAGCTTATCTGCTTCAAAGTCAAAGTTCCAACTCCCCATTTTGGCCAGTTTCTGTGCCTCATGCAGGTAATGTTCACTTTTCACCAATGCATTTTCTGCGCTTTTCTGGACTGTAATATCGTTAATGAAAGTTGAAGCCCTTTCCGCTCCATTTGCATCTAAAAATATGACAGAGGAGACCTCGACCAGGAATTTTTCGCCATTTTTTTTAATACCGACAAGCTCGGCTTTTAATTTCCCCGTTTCATTTCTTTCCTCGATTTGTTCAAGCAAACGATCGCCACTCAAATCAAGGATCCCCTCAAGCCCAATTTGAATGAACTCCTGAACTGAGTAGTTAAAAAGATCACAGGCAGCCTTATTGGCCTCTAGAATTGTGCCGTCTGATTTGGTAAGAAAAAAAGCATTTAAAGAA
>JBBPYM010000420.1:0-12553 GCA_038199905.1 Chitinophagales bacterium
ATCAATTCGTAATGACCGGTTAAATGCAGGAAATCTACCCTGTTTCCAAAAGCATTTAGATGGTCGGCGCATTCATAGCCTGCCATCCAGAAAGAAGTAAAAGGATTTCTGAGCTCATTAGTCGTTGATATGTGTGCAATTTTTGTGGTCGAAGTCATACTATAGTACCATTTGTGAAGTGTAAAAATAAACTTTTGACCGCCGCCAGCCCATTTAAATTCAGGTTAGCAGCTATAAAAGCTACATCGTTATCTGAAAAATTCATGCCGGGCCAGCTGATAGTCATACCGAAGTATGTGAATTAGGATCTCCGCCCTTATTGATGATTTTATTCCCTGCAATTCCTCATAAAAAGTATGAGGTATGAGGTATGAGGTATCAGGTATGGGGTATGGGTCTTATGGGTTATGGGTGTTATGAGTATCATGAATGTCAGGCAAGAGGTAGGTGGTTTGGGGTTGAGATATGTGGTTGGAAGGATTGAGTTGTGAAGTAGGAAGTGACACCCATACCTCATACCTCATTAATCATACTCTCATACCCCATACCCCATACATTATAACCCATACCTGTATTACTTCATTTTACAACTGGCTTGCCGCTTCCGACTGCGTCAGCAGATTTTTTCCAGTGTTTCAAAACCTGAATAAGGATGGCAAAAACAAGAAATGTGATAGAAATCTGGGCACAAAAAATAATAAGGTGGGTGCTATCATCATTGGCATGCTGCCTTTTTAATAAAATGCCATAAAATGCCCAAATGCCAACAAGACCAAAAGCTATATTCTTTTTGCCGATGATCATGTAAATGTTGAGCAGGGTGCCGATGCAGATCATGATCACCGTCCATAATGGTGCAGAAATGCCCGCGCCATTCCAACCCAGGTCTACTAAAAGTGCCGTAACGTTGGCTATTGTCGCAATAGATATCCAGCCAAAATACAGGCTAAAAGGCAGATCTAGCCAACACTTTTGAGCAAGTGGTTTTACCGGCAGCGCCAGTTTCAACCGTTCATGAATAATTGCAAGACTTGAAAGTATTACAAGCATAATAATTACTGATAAAAGTACCTGTTCATAATGCCACGCAACTATCCATCCCGCGTTAGCCAGGCAATTTACCAAAAAGGGGCTCGAGATATTCAGGATCTTTTTTTGCGCAGCATGGGCCGTTTTGTATAAAACTGTGAATTGAAAAACAATAAAACCTAGCAGGAAGAGATAGATAACACTCCAGATGGAGAAGGTTAAACCCGCCGGTGTAAAAAGGTTTGGATACTGATCAGACAGCTGACCGGTTGACTTGCCGTTTAAAGGCAGTAACACAGCTAACGAATTCAATGTTATCACCAGTACAAAACCAAGCAGATGCCAGAATGCAAGCGATTTAGAAACCTTAGATTCACTCATAGAGATCTGAATATGCTGCAAATATAAAGGTCTTGCTTTTGCGCAATAAATATTTTGTTTATCAAAAAAACAGGTGTGTTCTCAGCTTGGGAATACGCCGGAATGTTCGCCTGGTAAGCGCGGGCGAGTAGCTTATACTACGGTGTTTTCGATTAACCGGATAGTTCGGGCAATATCCTCGAATTCGGTATGGCGGATAGTCTTCAACACCAGTGCCGACATTACACCCGGCGAGTGTATTCGCTGACCCAATTGCTGGATGGTGAGGTCCATTCCTTTAATATGTGCGTCCTTGTCAGCCGTGGGGATATGCAAGCAGCAGAGCGTTGGCCCATGCTGTTTTTCGGGCGATCCCGATGCTGAAATTTAATACTGCTTCCTGCCGGTTGTTGGCAATAGAAGCAAGCAGGCGCATCGGTAGCCAGACCTGGCACAGGCATTCCTGCACATCTTCTATGAGTGCGGCGATGACATTATTTATACGGTTAAAATCTTCTTCCAGCTCGTGAATGCTATCACCCGGAGCAATCGTTGCGGCAGCGATAGCAAGGTCCAGGTTGATATGTGTGTTGATGCCTGTAATTATATGCTGAATAACCGTTAGCCCATTGTCAGCGCAATTATCAAAAGCGGATTGCCAGGAAGCGGAGCAGGATGTCCGCTGTTGGTGAGCGTCCCAGGCATCAAGATATCTTTGCGCGAAGACAAGGTCCAGCTTTTCCATACGTGGCCCGTCCTGAAAAGCGCCTTCGAGTATGCCGGCAGCAACAGCATTGGTCATTCGTTTATAAAGAGCGGCAAAATATCCTGCCCTGTTTTGTGTTCTTTCACAGAGTAGCACAATTTCATTAAGGGTGCTGTTAACCTCAGAAATTTTTTGAATAGGCATTAGCGAATGTAGAGATTTTTGGGAACAGGTGCTGGGTGCGGGGTATGAGGTATGAAGTCAGCCATCAGCTATCAGCCATCAGCTATCAGCCGTAGGTAAGTCTATACTTTTCAATCCTATACTCATACACCCATACCTCACACCTCATACCCCATACCCCATACCTCACATCCCCTACCTGCCTACACTACTTCCATATAATTTTCGATGGGTTCGCAGGTGCAAACAAGGTTACGGTCTCCATAGGTATTGTTGACCCTTGAAACGGATGGCCAAAACTTATTTGACACCAGGTAATCCAAAGGGAAAGCGGCCTGTTTCCTGCTGTAGGAATGAGACCACTCATCTGCTGTAACAACTGCAAGCGTATGTGGCGCGTTCTTTAGCGCGTTATCTACCTTATCGGCTTTTGCAGATTCTATGGCTTTGATCTCATTATAAATGCTGATCAGCGCATCACAGAATCGATCCAGTTCGGCCTTGTTCTCGCTTTCAGTCGGTTCAATCATAATGGTGCCTGGCACCGGAAAACTAAGGGTGGGCGCATGAAAACCATAATCCATTAAGCGTTTCGCCACGTCTTCGGCTTCTACGCCTGCTGACTGTTTAAAGGGCCGGAGGTCCACGATAAATTCATGCGCACAGGTACCGGATTTGCCGGTGTACAGGATCTTGTAATACTTTCGCAATCTCGCCTTCATATAGTTTGCGTTCAATATGGCGTACTGCGTGGATTTTTTCAATCCTGCGGCACCCAACATTTTAATGTATGCATAACTTATAAGAAGGATGCTTGCTGACCCATAACGCGCGGCTGAAACGGCGTGCAGCTCCTGAGTGCTCTCTGTGTGTTCTTTAGTAATATGCCCAGGCAAGTAAGGAGCAAGTTTTGAGTTTGCACATATAGGCCCCACTCCCGGACCTCCACCGCCGTGAGGTATGGAAAAGGTTTTATGAAGGTTCAAATGACAAACATCGGCACCAATTATTCCAGGAGCAGTTAGTCCTACCTGCGCATTCATATTTGCACCATCCATATATACCATGCCGCCATTGTCGTGTGTTATGGTGCAGATATCCTTTATACCTTCTTCAAACACACCGTGAGTGGATGGGTAAGTAACCATTAAACCGGCCAGGTCGTCTTTGTGTTTCTCGGCATGTTTTCTAAGGTCTTCCACATCTATGTTGCCGGCCTCATCACATTTGGTTACTACCACTTTAAAACCAGCCATTACTGCGGAAGCGGGGTTGGTACCATGTGCTGAAATTGGAATCAGGATCACATTGCGGTGCGCTTCGTTTCTTGCTGCATGATAACCACGTATGGCCAATAAGCCCGCATACTCACCCTGGGCACCACTATTTGGCTGAAGTGAACAGGCCGAGAAACCAGTGATTGCTGAAAGCCAATTTTCCAGTTCTGTAATTATCTGTTGGTAGCCCTGCGATTGATCCCGCGGAGCAAAAGGATGGAGCTTGCTGAATTCAGGCCAGCTTACCGGTATCAGTTCTGTGGCCGCGTTCAGCTTCATGGTACACGAGCCTAGTGGTATCATGGATGTAGTGAGCGACAAGTCTTTGTTCTCGAGCAATTTCAGGTAACGCATCATTTCTGATTCACTGTGATGCGTGTTAAAAACCGGGTGCGTTAAAAAGGAGGATGTTCTTGTAAGACTGGAAGGTATGTTTTCCAGGTTTCCTTCCATATTAAAACCGGCACTGTAGATGTCGATGTTCTTTGCTCCTGCAAAAACACCGATGATATTCATTACATCTTCCTGGGTTGTTGTTTCATCAAGTGAAATAGTGAGGGTGTCAGCCGTATATAAAAAATTGAGCCGCCTCAACTCCGCAATGGATTTCAAATTATCGATATCAGCCTCTTTAATGGTAAGTGTATCAAAATAATATTCATTGACAACATTGTAACCCAGTTCAGACAACGCGGAAGATAACGAATGAGTCAGGACGCAGATCCGGAGTGCTATATTTTTCAGTGCCTGGGGACCATGATATACGGCATACATGGCAGCCATGTTTGCCAGGAGTGCCTGTGCGGTACAGATATTAGATGTGGCTTTTTCGCGGCGAATATGTTGTTCGCGGGTTTGGAGAGCCATTCGTAAACAGCGATTACCGCTGGCATCAATGGTAACGCCAATAATGCGTCCCGGTATGCTGCGTTTGAACTCATCCCGGGTAGCAAAAAACGCGGCATGCGGGCCGCCAAAACCCATTGGAACTCCAAGTCTTTGCGATGAGCCTATTGCAACATCGGCACCCAGTTCTCCGGGAGGTGTGAGCAGCGTAAGCGCCAGCAGGTCGGTCGCCATAACCACCTGCGCGTTAACATTATGGAACCTGTTTATACATGCCCGATAATCATCAACGTTTCCTTTGCTGTCGGGGTATTGAACAATAGCACCGAAATAACTTTCATCAGGACTCTCTGAATGATAATCACCAAAAACAAGTTCTATACCTATTGGTGTTGCCCTTGTTATCAAAACATCTTTTGTTTGCGCAAAGACATTTTTATCAACAAAAAACTTCGGTGCCGTTATATGAGCTAATTTGTTTTTATGGTTGAACAGCATGGCCATCGCTTCGGCAGCAGCGGTGCCTTCATCCAGTAGGGAGGCATTGGCAATTGGCAAAGCGGTAAGGTCGCTTACCATGGTTTGAAAATTTAGCAGGCTCTCAAGGCGACCCTGTGCTATTTCCGCCTGGTATGGCGTGTACTGTGTGTACCATCCCGGGTTCTCAAAAAGGTTGCGTAAAATTACACTTGGGGTGATGGTGTCATAATACCCCTGGCCTATATAGGATTTAAAAACTTTATTTTTGGAGGCAATGGTCTTTAGTTCTTTCAGGTATTCGAACTCACTCACGGGGTCACCGGTTTTCAGTGGTTTGTCCATGCGGATAGAAGCAGGAACAGTCTTGTCAATCAGTTCATCCAACGAGGATAAGCCAATTGTTTTCAACATAGAGGCAGTTTCATCTTCATCCGGTCCTATATGCCTGTCAGCAAATTCATTATTCTGTAATTGGAAAAGATTCATAAAACGCTAAAGATTTATCGTATAACACCTATGAGGCCAAAGTTGTTCCGGGAAGCCAGTCGGTTTCTCTGCTTAAGATGTCACTGGCAGGAAATGAAATTTCAGGAGCAGACTTCATGAAGCCGGCAATCGTTAAAAGATGCGCGAAGTTAAGGTGTAACTATGAGAAAATCGCCTATTGTTGGCGAGGTGTTGCTGACCTTTAATCCACATTATAGCAGTGAGGTGATGATAAGGTTTATAGATGGATAGACTGCTGAACCAGAGACTCAGATAAATACCAGTTCCATTGTGGCCCTCGTTTAGGTATATGCAGCTGGTGCCGGATCAGGCTGCGTGTCAGGATGCTGTTGGTCGCTCGCTTTAGGATTATGAGCTTGTTCCTCCAACTCTCTTTCCCGCATTTTTTCACTTGTGAGCCTGCTGCCGTCGTGGCTCCAGCCGGGCGGACCAAGAACATATTTTATTTTTTGTCGCCAGTTGATATCTTTTCTTGCCAGGTCAGCAAAGATCAGGTGCCATTCATGAAATATCACTGAAACCGCGTTTGGCTTGTTTAGCGGTGTTGTGAGTCCGTATTTTACAGGTTGGTAAATTTCTTCGTCCAGCTCTTCCTGGAAAGTACCAAAAATCTTATCCCAGATAATCAGAAACATACCCAGGTTTTTGTCGAGGTACTTTGGATTGGAAGCATGGTGTACCCTGTGATGTGATGGAGTTACAAAAACAAATTCCAGCCAACCCATCTTATCTATCAGCTCTGTATGTACCAGAATACCCCAGATCTGCGTTGCCGAATAAATGAAAACGATGTCAATGGGCTTGAAGCCGATCACTGCCAGTGGTATAAAGTAAATAAATCGGTACAGTGGCTGAAAAACAGAGGATCTGAAACCAACTGCAAAATTCATGTGCTCGGAAGAATGATGGGTAACGTGAACAGCCCAGAATAATCGCACTTCATGGTCGAAGCGATGGAGCCAGTAGTATAAGAAATCTTCCAGCAATATCAGGATAACCCAGTAAGCGACCGGGTTTTGGATATGGTAAAATTGTCGGTTGAAGAAATACACAAGCACCCCAATATACACTGCCCGAAAAAGCAGGTCGATCGCACTGTTGGCAATAAGAAGGTAAATATTTGTTACGGTGTCCCTGACGCTATAGGCGTTGCGATGCTGGCTATTGCTGAGGACAACTTCTCCTAGAATGATAAGAACATAAAAAGGTGTGCTTATAAGTATTAATAGCTGCTCCCTGATCGAATCCATATATCCTATTGGTTTGTGTAAACGTAATCGTTCATTCAATGCTCCTTAAAACTGATTAACTTGCAACATAGTTAACTATAAACATTCAGAATTCAAAGTCTCTTCAAAGAATTTCAATAAAGATATTGATCATCTTACAGAGCTGTCGCAAATAACCAATGAATCACGATTCTTTACAAAACTGGGAAAAGAAATCAAGGGAAAAGCAGAAATTGTATAAACGGTTCCTTGAAAAAGCGGATAAGAATAAAGTGTTGAGACAACTGCCGGTATTAAACGAGGAAGCTTTCGAAAAAATCGATTGTTTGCAATGCGCTAATTGTTGCCGGAATTACTCTCCACGGTTTAAAACCCCCGACATCAAAAGGATCTCCAAACACCTGAGGATGAAAGAAAGTGAATTCATCGATACCTTCCTACAACTGGATGACGAGGGCGATTATGTTGCCCGCACCGCACCCTGCCCGTTTTTAGGGGCCGATAATTTCTGCAGCATATACAATGAAAGGCCCTCAGACTGTGTACGGTTTCCCTACACTGATGAGGATGTATTTATCAAAAGACATCAAATCACCCTAAAGAACAGCAGTTTCTGCCCGATAGTTTATTATGTGTTGGAAAAGCTTATTTAATGCTGGATGGTCTGAAATTAGCCATTCAACATGGGTCAGTACTCCATCTTGCGAAGGGTGGGTGCCTTAAACCAGGTAACTATCACAACAGCTATCGTCATACAGCCACCAAAAACCACCGATTGCACCGTGCCTAAGAGTTTTGCCATGATACCACTTTCAAACTGGCCCAGTTCATTGGAAGAATTGATAAACATTGAATTTACAGATGAAACCCGGCCGCGCATGTTATCAGGGGTTTTTAATTGAACAATGGTTCCGCGGATCACTACACTTATTCCGTCGAGCAGTCCACTGCACATAAGCGCAACGAACGACAGCAGGTACCATTTTGACAACCCAAACAGAATGATACAAAGCCCGAAACCTCCAACAGCATACATCAACACTTTCCCCTGGCTCCTGCGTAATGGAAAGAAAGTTAAGGTAAGTATTATTGTGATGGAACCTATGTCGGCGGCGGCATTGAGCCATCCAAATCCTACTGGTCCCACCTGGAGGATGTCTCTTGCAAAAACTGGTATTAGCGCCACGGCTCCTCCAAAAAGTACAGCAAAAAGATCCAACGCCACTGCCCCAAGTACTTCCTTTGTTCTAAAAACAAATCGGAGACCTTCCAGGATGCTGTCTACCGTTTTGGTATCATTGGTTTTAACCATTTTGGGTTTGGGGACTAAAATATATAGAAAATAAAAAGCGGTGCAGATAAATATGGCCACAATACCAAAAGTGGTTACATAGTGTGTATGTGCTATCAGGAAACCGGCACTGCCATGACCCAGCACAGAAGCGGTTAAAAAGGTGCTTTGATTAAAAGTGACAGCGTTAGGGAGCTGGTGCCTCGGCACAATCTGGGCTATTATGGCATTAAGCGATGGACCTGCAAAAGCCCGGATGATACCCGAGCAGAATATGGTGCCGTAGATGAGCCACTGCACCCAGCTGTTGGTAAGGTGATGGCGGTCAAATGCGATGGCAATACCAATAAGTGCCAAAATGCATAAAAAGTAACTTACGGTTGTTTTGAGGAGAAGGGCGCGTTTATCACTTTTATCAATAACATGGCCCGCGTACAAGGCGAGCCCAAATGCAGGTAAAAATTCTGAAAGACCAAGCAGACCTATGTCAAATGGGTCGCGTGTGAGCTCGTAGATCCACCAACCCACCACAGTGGTGACCATCCGCATGGCCATGATGTAAAAAAAGCGGGCGGCAATAAAATGTCTGAATTCAGTTATCCGTAATACCTCTAGTGCACTTTTATTTTGCGACTGGTTTTCAATCATTATCAACTGTCGACTGGCAACTTTCGGCTGCCAGCTTTGCAAAATAACACCAACATTTTTAATAAATGAATTCAACTTTCAAAATCGATACTGTCCAAATTAGCTTCAAACTGTGATGATAATCAAAAACTGGCATCGTTACTTGTTAAGGTAAAGTAATGTAATGCAGTCCGTTGTCGTACTCTTTATCGAGGGCTTCCAATACTACCCGGATGTGTTTTTCGTTGCCAAGGAAGTCGGCATTGCTGGCGTCAATTACCAGTGTTTTGATATTGTGTTGTTTAATGTACTGGGTATAGGTTTGCTGCAGTTTAAACAGGTAGTCGTCTGCGATGCCCAGTTCAAAAGAGCGGTTGCGTTTCTTTATATTTGCCTGGAGCTGTTTTACTGGAACATGCAGGTAAATAAGAAGATCCGGTTGAGTGAGCTGCTGGTAGATGATGTCGTAGAGTTTCTGGTAAAGGCGGAATTCCTCCTCGGGCAGGTTCACTTTTGCAAAAAGCAGGCATTTGGTGAACAGGTAGTCTGAAATGGTAACATTTTGAAACAGGTCTTTAGTATGTATCAACTCTTTTAGTTGTTTGTACCGTTCTGCCATAAAAAATAGCTCAAGGGGGAATGCATATTGCTGCTGGTTCTCATAAAATTTAGGCAAAAAAGGATTGTCGGCAAATTCTTCCAGTATCAGTCTTGCATTGAAATGTTTTGATAATATATGCGCCAAAGTTGTTTTGCCTGCACCGATATTCCCTTCAATGGTGATGAAATGATAATTCATATTTAATGTTGATGGTCAATGGTTAATGATAATGGTCAATTGCCAATCGTCAATAGTTTCTTGTTAATGATCATTACCCGGCCAGAACTTTAAAGCTAATCAATTACCCATTAATCATTACCCGTTACAATTTTCACCTGGAGCTTATCGGTACATTCTGCCAGCAACCGTTTCATCGTTTTCTTTTGAACAGGGTGTACCAGCAAAGGGGCAATCTCAGACAAAGGTTCCAGCACAAAGCGACGATTCTGCAACTCTTTGTGTGGAACAGTAAGTGCCGATGTTGAGTACACCTCATCGTTGAAAAGAAGGATATCGATATCGATGGTGCGCGGTCCGTATTTTTCCTTGCGCACCCTGCCCAATGCTTCTTCTATCTTCAATATTTCGAACATTAGTTCAGGAGCAGGAAGGGTGGTGTGTAGTTCCAAAGCCTGGTTCAGAAATGGTGGCTGCTGTGTATTTCCCCAGGCGGCAGTTTCATAAACAGATGATTTTTGTACAACATTACCGCATTGTATTTGTAAATGTAAGATCGCCTGCCTTAGATATGAGAAACTGTTCCCAACATTGCCGCCTATCAGTAAGTATGCTTTATTTAAATATTCCATCTGGTTAAGGCCTCAAATATCTTTATTTTTGACTTTCGCAAAAAATTAGTTTCAACACATGAGAAGTTTTTTTAAAATATTTTTCGCATCGTTCCTGGCGATGGTGGTCTTTTTAATCTTCGGAATATTTATAACCATTGCATTAATGGGGGCGCTAGTAAGCAGTGTTACTTCATCGTCCGATGTAGACACAGGCGCAAAAGCCGTATTGGTAGTAGACCTTAACCAGTCATACCAGGAGCAATCAAGGGAAAACCCTTTGTCTGCCTTTAGTTCCACAGATCAGTATGACTATCCGGGTTTGTACGATGTAGTAAAAATGATCAAATACGCACAGGCTGATTCATCTGTAAAAGGCATTTACCTGAAATGTAATGAAAACAGCAATGGATTTGCTACCAGTGAAGAACTTCGCAATGCGTTACAGGATTTCAAGAAAAGCAACAAATTCATATACGCCTATGGGGATGTAATATCTCAAAAAGCTTATTATATCAGTAATATCGCCGACAAAATCTATTGTAATCCTAAAGGCGGGGTTGAATGGAAAGGTTACTCGATGGACCTGGTGTTCTTTAAACAGGCACTTGACAGGCTGGAGATTAAACCGCAGATCTTTTACGCCGGCAAATTTAAGAGCGCTACTGAACCTTTCAGGGAAGAAAAAATGACAGAACCCAACCGTGTTCAGAGCCGGGAATTTTTGTCTTTTCTTTATAATGATTTATTGCTGGGCACTTCTGAAACAAGAGGTATCGATACAGCTACGTTGCACACCTATGCAAACGATTTTTTAATAAGAACTGCAAACGATGCATACAAATACAAGCTCATTGACGGTGTTAGATATGATGATGAAGTTCAGGCTGAAATAAAACAAAAGCTTCAACTGTCTAAAGACGACAAAATTAATTTTGTTCCAATCGGGAAGTACGCGAAGTCTGCTGATTACAAATCAACAAAGGGGAAAGATCGCATTGCACTTATTTATGCGCAGGGTGATATCGTTGATGGCAAAGGCAACCAGGACCAGATAGGGTCAGAAACTTACCGCGCGCTGATCAGAAAAGCCAGGCTCGACAAGGATGTTAAGGCAATTGTTTTCCGCGTGAACTCCGGTGGCGGCAGTGGCCTGGCCAGTGAAAATATCTGGCGGGAGCTGACGATCACCCGTAAGGAAAAACCGGTTATACTAAGTTTCGGTGACTATGCTGCGTCTGGCGGATATTACCTGGCAAGTAATGCAGACAGCATTTTTGCACAACCAAATACATTGACTGGATCAATTGGTGTGTTCACTATTGTACCCAATCTGGAAAGCTTTTTTAAGAATAAGCTGGGGGTGACCTTCGACGGCGTGAAAACCGCAGAGCATGCGGACGCAATGTCTGTTATAAAACCCCTGACTGAAACAGAAAAAACATTTGTCCAGAATGATGTTGACAGTTTTTACCAGACTTTTTTAACGCGTGTTGCCGAAGGTAGAAACATGAACGTGAATATGGTAGATAGCATAGCGCAGGGAAGGGTTTGGATGGGGAAAAACGCACTGCAGCTTGGGTTGGTAGATAAACTTGGAAATATCCAGGACGCAATCGATTGCGCCGCGCGCATGGGCAAAACAAAAGAATACCGGATAAAAGAATACCCTGAACCACAGAGTTTCTTCGACATGTTGTTGGGAAATTACAAAAAAGTGGCGAAAGCAGATGCTATCAAAGAAGAGTTGGGTGCCGCCGGCTTTAAAATATACAGTTCATTAAAACGCATACAGGAATCCGTTGGTGTGATGCAGGCACGCGTACCCGTAGAGTTCAATATCAGATAATTAGAGCCAAGGTTCCCGGATAAAAAAGCAATGCCTTGTTCCCGGGATATTACCAGGAACAAGGCATTGTGGTTTAAAGAGTTTTGACTATTTTTCATATCCTTAATTGCCAGGAATGAAAACGCCTTTCAATCTTTATTAAACCACTGATGTGAACCTGGTAATAAAAAGGCTAAAGCCTACTTACCTGGTATTTCATATTGAAGGTGGCGAAGAAGACTTGTTTGATAACTGCTACTGGATCGAAAATTCCACGGTAAAATAAGTGCTTATTGAGTTGCATGCGGATATCATCGGCGAGGATAAATGTTTTATGGTGATGAATAACCTGGTGCAAAAGAGTTTTACCATGAATTTTAATGGCGGCCCGAACAATGTTGTCTATTTCTATCGCTAATTTTTTGCGAATAGGAAAGCCTGTATTTCAACCTGCCTGGCTGGAATTAAGTTGCAGATTCCGTGATATTTTGGCCACGAAGAGACAAAGGCACCAAGTAACACAAATGTTTTTCTTTGTGTTACTTGGTGCCTTTGCGTCTTCGCGGTCAAGGCCTAATTCTTATCCATAAAATCTATAACCAATACTTTATCGAGATGTGGTCCCAGGATCCTTCCAAATTCTTTGTGAGCAGGGTGAACAAGATAACCGTCTCTGTCTGCTGCATTTTTAAACGTAACCAGGAAGCAATGTGTAAATCCCTGGTTTAAATTCTCGGGACTGATATTAGTTCCCCATTCGTAACCCGTAATGGTTTTAATTTTCCCAGGTAAAGCGGTAAA